>DGUK01000073.1:0-595 GCA_002394635.1 Faecalitalea sp. UBA4312 | reverse complement strand
ATGAAGACCGGTGAAGGTAAGACGTTGACCGCAACCATGGCTGTGTATTTAAATGCCTTGGCCGGAAGCGGTGTTCACGTAATTACGGTCAACGAATATCTGGCCGGCCGTGATGCTGCATGGATGGGAGAAATCTATCGTTTCCTTGGTTTGAGTGTCGGTGTCAACAAGCGTGAGCTGTCTCCGCGCCAGAAACGGGAAGCGTATGCGTGTGATATTACCTATACGACCAACTCCGAATTAGGCTTTGACTATCTGCGCGACAACATGGTGACCAGTGTGGAGGATCGTGTTATGCGCGGTCTGCATATGGCCATTGTCGATGAAGTGGACTCGGTTCTGATCGATGAATCCAGAACACCGTTGATTATTTCCGGCGGGAAGAAAAACACAGCGAATTTATATATCCAGGCCGATAAATTTGTCAAGACATTGACAGCGCCTGAATATGAAACAGATCGTTTCACCCATGAAAAACAGCTTGTCAGCGGCGATTATGACATTGATGAAAAGACGCGACAGGTCATGTTAAGTGAAGCAGGCGTTTCAAAAGCCGAGAAATATTTTAAAATCAAGAACCTGTATGATGTGGAGC
>DGUK01000042.1 GCA_002394635.1 Faecalitalea sp. UBA4312 | reverse complement strand
ATTGATGAATCGGCTCCAAAAGGCAGGATCATTCTGCCTCAGCAGCAGGTGATCCGGGATTGTCTGGATACAGGTGCTGTACCGGTTTGTTGCAAGGAAACCGAGCTGGAAGCGGTACTGGAAAGACTGGAGCCTTCCTTGGTGATCACCGACAGTCAGATTTTTGATGTGGTGGATCAAATGGTTCCTTCTCATATTCGGTTAACATCTTTTTCTATTCTGATGGCTCGCTACAAAGGTCTGTTGGAATCGGCTGTAAAGGCTGTAGAGGTTTTATCGGAGCTAAAGGATCATGACCGTGTACTGATCAGTGAAGGCTGTACACACCATCGGCAGTGTGCCGATATTGGTACCGTTAAGATTCCGCAATGGATCCATGCGTATACCGACGCAAAGGTACAGATCGATACTACATCGGGACGAACCTATCCACAGGATCTGACAGATTATCGCCTTGTCATTCATTGTGGTGGGTGTACACTGAATGAAAAAGAGATGCAAAGCCGACAAAAAAGAACATTAGAACAAGGCGTTCCTATAATCAATTATGGCATTGCGATTGCGGCTATGAAGGGAATTCTTTCCCGGTGTCTGGATGTGTTTTATGAAAACAAATAGAGAACGGATAAACAGGTTAAGAAGCGATACATGGCTGGATCGGCGGGAATTGAAAACGTTATTAATGACAATGGACGCAAAGGATGAAGCGTATCTCTATGAACAGGCGCGTGAGGTCAGAGAACAAATATATGGAAAAGATATCTATATACGGGGACTGATCGAATTTACCAATATCTGTAAAAATGACTGTTACTACTGTGGGATCCGCCGCAGCAATACAAAGGTTCATCGTTATCGTTTATCTAAGGAACAGATCCTTTATTGTTGTCATGAAGGGTATAAGCTTGGTATTCGTACTTTTGTGCTGCAGGGAGGAGAAGATATGTGGTATACCGATGAAAAAATCTGCGATATCGTATCTACCATCAAAAGGGAAATACCGGATTGTGCAGTCACTTTATCAATCGGGGAAAAGTCCAGAGAGAGCTACCAGGCGTATTTTGATGCCGGCGCCGATCGATATCTTCTGCGGCAGGAAACATCGGATCCGGGGCATTATCGCAAGCTGCATCCGGAATCGATGAGCATTGAAAACCGGAAGCGGTGTTTACAGGATCTGAAGGACATCGGGTATCAGGTCGGTTGTGGGATCATGGTAGGTTCACCATACCAGACCATCGACCATATCATTGAGGATCTGGCGTATATGAAGAAGCTGAAACCACATATGATCGGAATTGGTCCGTACATATCGCATAAAGATACACCATTTAAAGATATGCCTTCTTCCGACTGTCAGTCGACTGTTCGTCTTTTGGCGATTCTTCGTTTAATGTTTCCCCATGTCCTACTGCCGGCAACAACGGCTTTGGGAACCATTGATCCGAAAGGCAGAGAAAAGGGCTTTTTGGCCGGAGCAAATGTCGTTATGCCAAATCTGTCTCCAAGTGATGTCCGGGAATACTACAAGCTGTATGACAACAAGATATGCACCGGAGACGAGAGCGCTCAGTGTATGTTCTGTATGCAGATCCGGGTGCGCAATACCGGATATAAAGTCGTCGTGGACCGCGGAGACTATAAAAAATAGAGGATCGATATCCTCTATGGAAAGACAACGGTAATCGTTGTACCTATATTTTCATCGCTTTCAACATGAATGGAAGCCTTATGCAATTCCACGATATGTTTGACAATGGCTAAACCGAGACCGGTACCTCCGGTCTTTTTTGATCGGCTTTTGTCCACACGATAAAAACGTTCAAAGATGCGGGAAATCTGGTCTTTCGGGATCCCGATCCCATCATCCTGGATGGTTATGGTTTTATCTTGTACATGTACCCAGACATGCCCTTGTGGACGATTATATCGGATGGCATTGTCACACAAGTTGTAGATCAGTTCCTCCATCATACTTGGATTGGCCTGTATCAGAGAAGGCTGGCCATCCACGTTTATACTGACCTGATGCTTCCGGCAGGACAATTCCAGCAGATTGGCACAGGAATTAGCGACAGACAGAAGATCAATACTTTCACATTGCAGATCTTCGGCATGGGAGATATCCAATTCCGATAAACGCAGAATATCGTTGATCAGGCGAAGCAGACGATTAGCGTTATGATGGATCTTTTGTGCAAAAGCCTGTGTGGTTTCTTCATTAGTCAGGCCGTTTTCTATCAGCTCGGCATAACCCGAGATGGCCGTTAACGGTGTCTTCAGCTCATGCGAGATATTGGCTGTGAATTCCTGCCGCATATTGGCATTGTCAATGGTTGCCTGATGATGGGTCTGGATATAGGAAATGACAGGATCCAGTTCTTCATAAGTATTGATGGGCTGTGGATGATCCATAGAAGCAGCTAATGTCTCAATGGGGGCCACAAGCCTTTTGGTCATCCAGTAACTGACGATGTAGCATAAGCCCAGAATGGCCAGAGCAATCCCGATGATATACGGAAAGCCGTGAGAAAACATACTGTAAATACTAGAAGTCTCCCTGGCTGTTCGCAGTACACTGCCATCAGGCAGCCGAATGGCATAATAGAAGTTGGATTGATTGATCGTGTTGGAACTGCGAATGGAACTGCCTTGTCCGTTTTTTAGAGCATCAGCGATTTCTACACGATTCTTATGGTTGTCCAGTCCGGAAACTGGTGCGACATTATCAAAGACAACATTTCCGTTCACATCGATCAAGGTCAGTCGTATTCCTTCTTTTGACAGGTCTCTTGCATAGGTCTCGATCTGTTTAGTAGATGTGATATTTTCGGTATCCGCCAGCATGTGGGTCGTAATCTTCAGATCCTGCATCACTTCATTGGCAAAGACACGATAATAGGCCAGTGTACATAAAAGTGCTGTCAATAAGATAGCAGTGAAGGAAAGAAGCATAAATCGAATATTGATAAACCGCTTCATTTGGCAATATACCCGACATTCCGTATTGTCTGGATCAGAGAACCGGCCGGACCTAGCTTCTGGCGCAACGTTTTTACATGCACATCCAAGGTACGGGACTCCCCTTCATAGTCTATGCCCCATATTTTATCCAGCAGGGATTCTCTTTGCACGACGATCCCTTTGTTCTTTACTAAATATAAGAGTAATTCATATTCTTTATACGTCAGCATTACTTCTTTTTCATCCACAGTACATCTTCTTTGATCTGGCTGGATCTGGATCGGTCCCAGCTGTAAAAACTGTGGTTCCCGGTGGGATGAACGCCGTAATACGGCTTTAACACGAGAAATCAGCTCCATGACGCCAAACGGTTTGGTGATGTAGTCGTCAGCCCCTAGGTCCAAGGCTTTGACGGTATCCATTTCCAAGGTCTTGGCTGTGACCATAATGATCGGAATATGTTCGGTACGGCTGTCTTTTCGCAGTGTCTTTAGAATTGACATACCATCTTGATCCGGCAGCATTATATCCAGCAAAATCATATCCGGAGCTGTTTTCATGGCTTGGAAAAAGGATTCGCTGTGATCGAATCCTTTTACTGTAAAGCCTGCGTTTTCCAACGCATAGGTTTCTATTTCTAAAATGTTGTGGTCATCTTCCACGATATAAATAGTTGTCATTTTACTCCACTTCTTCATTTTGCAGAGGTTCCAAGAACTCTGTTTGATAATCTGTTACTAGTGTATCATAACCAGAGCCGGAAAACTGCTGTGAATGTCCATGCATTTCGTCAAAAGATGAATTGTCTTGTAAACGTTTGATAACATGTAAAGAAATGTTGGCAGCATGACTGGCAACCCGTTCGAAACAATTCAGCAAATCGAACAACGCAACACCGCTTTCCACGCTGCAAATGCCTTCCTGTAGCCGATCCACATGGTGTTCTTTGATGACGTTTTTCATTTCCATAATGATCTGTTCTAACGGCTGTACACGATAGGCAAGCTCGAGGTCATTGTCACGGAAGGAAACCAAAGCGGATTCTAATGCGTTGTTGGAGGCATAGAGGATGTAATGCAGCTCTTCATTGCCTTCATGTGTAAAGTGAATGTTTTTCTCGTGTTTTTCCTGGGCATAGTACGCAATCCGCATCGCATAGTCGCCGATCCTTTCCAGATCGCTGATAGAGTTCAACATTTCTCCGACCATCTTCTTATAATCATCCGGCAATTTCTTTCGATCGATACGGATGATATACGCGGTCAGCTCGGTTTCACAGCGGTCGATGAAGCTTTCGTTTTTGTCCAGGCCTTCAAAGGCTTTTTCATCATAGGTACCGAGTAACTCCGTAGCTGTGCTGAAGTTTTTCATAACACAATCGATCATGTGCAGGATCAAGGAATGACACTGATCCAACGCAACGGTTGGTGTATTCAATAACATATCATCCAGCTTGGAGAATTCTAAATTTTCGTCGTCCACTGTATCTTTTCCTACCAGCTTTTCTGTCAGCTTGGCCATCTGGGAGCAGAAAGGCAGCAGAACCAGACTGGTGATCAAGTTGGTACCTAAATGGAAATTGGCGATGATACCACGGTTGACCGGCTGATCAAAGAACGGAATACCGACGGTATAATAAATGCCATAGATCAAAAGGGTAAATCCGACAGCCTGCAGAATATTAAACAACAAATAGCTGACCGAAACACGTTTGGCATTTTTGGTAGCTCCGATACTTCCTAGTATAACAGTTAAACATTTACCGATATTCTGTCCGATCAAGTATGGAAACATGATACTATAGGTAACAATACCTGTGGCAGATAACGC
>DGUK01000077.1:3676-15247 GCA_002394635.1 Faecalitalea sp. UBA4312 | reverse complement strand
CCGGAAATAGAGAAAAATGGAACGCCTGCTTCTCCGGCAACCGCTTTTGCCAGCAAGGTTTTACCTGTACCCGGAGGGCCTACCAATAAGGCACCTTTTGGCATTTTGGCTCCAATGTCCTGGTATTTTTTCGGGTTATTCAGAAAATCTACGATTTCTACCAGATTGTTTTTCGCTTCTTCCTGTCCGGCAACATCCTTAAAGGTCACACCGGTTTTCTTTCCGACATACTCACGGGCATTGCTTTTACCGAAATTACCAAATCCGAAGCCACCATCTCCCGGTGTAAAGGTGATCTTTTCATCTCCAAGACGATCCTGCATACGCTGGGCAAAACGGCGCATCAGCCAAGACAACAGAACAATCGGGAGAATGAACGTAATCAGAAAGTACGCAAGCGGGTTATCCAGTACCGACTGTTTATGGATCGTTTGTTTAAAGCTGACATCGGCTTGTTCCAGACGTTCCACAAGCTGGGGATCATTCATCTGTCCGGTTTCATACTTGGTATCATCGCCTTCCAGTGTATAATAAATTACATCATTTTCAATTTGTACATTTTCGACTTGTTTGTCATCCACTTTGTTTAAAAAAGCAGAATAGGATGTTTCTTTTGTCTTGATACCGGAAAGGACCGGTATCACAAATAAATCAAACACAAGAAATAGAATCAAAAGAAGAATATAGATTCGTCCGAATCTGCTTCTGTTATTGGTGTTCATAGTGTGTTACCTCCGAATTGTCTATTATTATAACCTTTTTTAGCACTTAGTCAATAAGAGTGCTATTATTTTACAATTTCACATTTTTTAGCACTCAAAGTTCATAAAGTACATGATAAATAAACATAAATAACAATAATGTATACAATATCTATACTCTTGTAGTATAGCTTAAATAATTATATAATGTTTTTATCATGAAACAGGAAGAACTTAATTTCTATACATTCAGTGGTATTGTTCTTTTGATCAGTGAAATCTGGAAACAAGTTTATTTGACGTATATCCACGGGTATTATATGTGGTGGCATTTTCCTTTACAGATCTGCAGTCTTCCTATGTATCTATGTCTTTTGTTACCACATACGAAAAAATATCGATATGATATTCTGAATTATCTGATGACATTCGGCATGGTAGGAGGAATTGCTGGCCTGATAGGGTCTTTTGGGTTGAAGTATCCACGCCTCTCTTTATCTTTGCATTCCATTATCTGGCATGTATATTTGATCGTGATCGGATGGGTATCGGGGCATATATGGATGCGGGTCCGTCGACAGCGAAAGGATTTCAAGGGAGCATGTAAGATTTTTGCTCTGACGGCGGTACTTGCCTACCTCATCAATAAAGCGGTTTATCCATATGCGGGAATTAATTTGTTCTATCTGAATGCAAAAGTTATGGTAGATATACCGATATTTATACACCTGGTTCCATTGGTCGGGAACCGGTTGACGATTTTGCTGGTGATCTTTGCGATGGTTGAATTTTCCCGGTTAACGATAGAAATATGGTATGTCTGCTGTGAAGAGATGAAAATTCGGGAAAAAGAGAAAAAGAAAGCGGTCGGGTATCGAAGACATTGACAAAATGGACTGTCTGACTTTTATTCTTATATTGGCTGTTTCACTGCGGAAGCAGTCGTTTTTTGTATATATTGATGAATCAGAGGATGGATCCTAGGCAATTCGAAAGATAAATCGTAGACAAGCCCTGTCTCTTTTTGAAAAACAAGAGACTTGCCTGCTCTGTGTCCTGTCATTCTGTTGTGGATGGGACTATTCTGTATTCGAAAGGAGGTTCACAGATGGATCAGAAGAAAATCGGTATCTTTTTTAAGGAACTCAGAAAGGAAAAAAATATAACCCAGGAGAAACTGGCGGAAATAATGAATGTATCACGCCGCACGGTCTCGCGCTGGGAGACAGGCAGTAATATGCCCGATCTGGATATCCTTATAGAAATGGCGGATTTCTATGAAGTAGACATCCGGGAACTGCTTGACGGAGAAAGGAGAAACGAAACGATGGATCAGGAAATGAAAAAAACAGTATTAAAGGCGGCGGATTACGATAACGAGGAAAGGCTGAAGATCACACAACGGATCCACATCTGGTTTATTGTGGCACTGATTTGTGCTTTGGTATACTTTGCATCCTTATTTCTTGAACCGGCTGCTCCCAACGCGCTCTTTGACTTTGCGCAGGGATTGTTATTGGGCATTGTGTTTGCGATGATCTTTATAGGGGTTCTGATGACGGGAAAAGACGCCAAAAAATTACGGAATACCAAAAGGAGATTGTTGAAAAAAAGCAATGTATAACCAAAAAAGGATGTGGCAGAAATACCACATCTTTCTTTTATTTATCAAACAGGGATCGACGCGCTGTGGACTGGATAAAGAGATGCTTCATCTCTTCCGTGTCCTCTTTTTCAAGACTATCCCGGAAATGCGTGATTGCCGCGATGAACTGATCGGTTTCATCGAGCAGGATGTCTTTGTTCAAAAGGAACAGCTCGGTCCACATATCCTCATTGATGGAAGCAATTCGGGTCAGATCGCGGAAACTGTCGCCGGTGTATTCCACCAGATGGGAATTGTCATGGGTATTCATCAAACTGACGGCAATCACATGGGTCAGCTGTGATAAAAAGCCGATCATCCGGTCATGGTCTTCAATGCCCAATACCGCAATATTGGCACATCCGAGCTTTTCACCCAGAGCCTTCGCTTCTTTAATGGCTTTTTGGCTGTTGCGGGAGGTCGGCACAACAATATAGTTGGCCCCGTTAAAGATGGTCGGGTCGGCATGTTCGATGCCACGGGATTCCCGTCCGCACATCGGGTGTGTAGAGATGAGCTCGACATCTTTTCTCAATATCTCCTGTAAGGGTTCAATGATATGACTTTTAACACCGCTGATATCCATTAAGAGGCAGCCGGGCTTCAAATATTGTTGGTTTTCTTCAATCCAGCTTTTCAGTAACGTTGGGTATAACGCGAGAACCACCGTATCACAACGGGACAGCAGGCCATCCGACATCGTGATGGTGCCATCGGCAATCATGCGATGCGCAATGGCATAATCGATGGATTCCTGACGGCGGGCAAAGCCGTATACGGTTTCCTTCTGGTCACTCAGGCGCTGTGCATAACTAGCACCCATCAGACCCATTCCGACAATTCCATATCTCATACTATTTCCACCTTTCCTTGTATGCTTATTATATCCTCAAAAAAATGGGGATAGGATTTAGTGATTGCGTGTGCTCCTGTAATCTGGCTGGGACTGTCTGCACACAGACCAAAGACAGTCATAGCCATCACAATGCGATGATCGTTATGCCCTTCGATCTGGACCGGGCTTTCACACCGATACGAAGGCTTCCCGTGGATCGTAATGGTATCCTCGGTCGATGTAATATCCACCTTCCATTTTTTCAGTTCTTTTTCCATCGCTTCGATCCGGTCACTTTCCTTCATGCGCAAACGCCTGGCATGGATCAGCTTTGTGGTGCCGGTACTGTAGGCGGCCAATACGCAGAGGATCGGACCGAGATCCGGACAATCAGCCAGGTCAATGGTTTGCCCATTCAGCAAACCTGACTCTATGCAGATTTCAGAGCCCATGGTGACGGTTGCTCCACCTTGTTTCAGGAAGTCAAGAATGACCTTGTCACCTTGTCGGCTGGCGGGATCCATATTTTTGCACATAATCCGGTTTTGGATCGCGCCTAATACACCAAAGAAGGCCATCTGGGAATAATCGCCTTCCACGTTGACATTGGTGGCATGATAGGTCTGATTGCCCGGAATGACATAGCTTGTAGGCGAAGTCTGGTCTATATGGATCCCAAAGGTTTGCAGCATCTGCAACGTCAGTTCCACATAGGAGCGGGACTGATAAGGCTCCGTGATTTCCAGCGTACTTTCTTTTTTCAGTAAAGGCAATGCCAGCAGCAATCCGGTTATAAACTGGCTGGATATATCACCGGGAATAAGAAAGTGTCCCGGCTGTAAAGGGCCTTGTAGTTCAATGGTTTCTTTTTGTTTAAAAGACAATCCTTGATGTGCAAAAATGGTTTGATAGACATCCATCGGACGTGACAGTAGACGTCCATGTCCCTGTAATACCGCTTTGAAAGGACTGAGAGCGGCTAAGGGGATCAGAAAACGCATGGTGGAACCGGATTCCTGACAATCACAACAGATATTACTATTTCGCTGTGTGACATCACAGCCTTGAATGATGCATCGATCTTCTTTTTTCTCGATGCAGGCACCCAAAGCTTCCATACAAGTGATGGTGGCATCGATATCTTTGGAGTAGGTTACATTGGATACAATGCTGGTGCCTTGTGCCAGGCTGGCACAGATGATGGCACGATGGACCATGGACTTGGATGCGGGAATTTTTACAGTTCCCTTTATTTGTGAGGGTTCGATCCAAACTTTCATACGATATTCTCCGTTGCCTGTCTGGACATATAGAGATCCAACAAGCCAAACGCAACCATGGAATCGATGACGATCCGTGCCCGGTGCACGATACATGGATCATGACGTCCTTGGATCTGCAAAGAGACGTTTTCTTTGGTTAAATAATCCACGGAATTTTGTTCTTTAAAGATCGACGGCGTCGGCTTGATCACTGTATGGATGATCAGTGGCATGCCGTTGGTGATCCCTCCATTGATGCCGGCATTGTGATTGGTCATGGTTTTGATCTGTCCATCTTTCATACGAAAAGCATCGTTAGCCTGGGAGCCTTTTAAACGGGCAAAGCCAAATCCTAAGCCGAAGGAGACACCTTTGACGGCCGGAATACTGAACAGTAGATGGGACAGAACGCTTTCGGTGGAATCAAAGGAAGGTTCTCCTAAGCCGGCCGGCAAGCCAATAACGGCAGTTTCGATGATGCCGCCCAGCGAATCCTTTTGCGTGGCAGCTGTTTCGATGGCTTCCCTCATTTCCTTTTTTGCCTGGGGATCCAATACCGCAAAATCCATGGTATTCATTTCCTGGATCTGTTTGGATAAAGTGTCCAGGTCTTTGGCAAAAAAGACATCCTGTACATTATATATTTGTTCCAGATGAGATCCGATCATGATCCCTTTGGTTTCCAGGATCTGTCGGCAGATACTGCCCGCTGCTACGATCGGGGCAGTTAAACGACCGGAAAAATGGCCACCACCACGATAATCCTGAAATCCATGATATTTTTCGTATGCCGTAAAATCGGCATGTCCGGGACGCAAACGTCCCTGTGTTTTTTTATAATCGTCAGACCGTGTGTTGGTATTTTTGATCAATAGGGTCAATGGAGTCCCGGTCGTCTTACCTTCAAAAAAACCGGATACGATCTGGACTTGATCTTGTTCATGTCGCTGGGTTGATATTTTACCTTTGGCCTTCCGTTTTTCCATATCGGATCCAATCCGGTTCATATCTATCGAAAAACCGGCCGGCAGGCCATCCAATACAACTCCAATGGCTTCTCCATGGCTTTCTCCAAATAAGGTCATGGAGATATTTGTTCCTATATTATTTTTCATAAGGACCTCTTTCTAATACCTGGCGCAAAGAATCCATATCCATTTCATCGATCCGGAAGGTTCCGGCCTTCGGTACTTTCACCACGGAAATGGTTTTCCCGCTGTTCTTTTTATCATGTAGCATCCTCTCCATTATTCTTTCCACATCATAATCCGGGACGTTCGGTAAGTCCAGTCGTTGATAGATGCTGAGGACGCGTTGTTTTAAAAGGGGATCTTCAATAAAGAAGAGCATTCCCATCGCTACGCATTCACCATGAAGATACGTATTCAGTCCATAGTCGCTTTCAAGGGCGTGTCCGATCGTATGTCCAAAGTTCAAGATCTTACGTAAACCGGCTTCCTTTTCATCCTGGCTGACCACGTCGGCTTTGACCTGGATGGAGCGAAGAATGATCTGCTCTATAGGTAATGGCTCTTGTTCAAAGAGGTCGATCAACGCAGGATCCATGATGAGACCGGTCTTTAAAGCTTCCGCCAGTCCATTGTGGATCTGCCGATCCGGTAGCGTAGTTAAGACATCGGGATCGATGATGACGGCTTTTGGCTGCCAGAAAGCACCGACAATATTCTTGTAAGCATCGACATCGATAGCTACCTTTCCACCAACGCTAGAGTCCACCTGGGCTAACAGTGTCGTGGGAATATTATAAAAATCTATGCCTCGCATATATGTGGCCGCAACAAATCCGGCCAGATCGCCAGTTACACCACCGCCTAAGGCGATAATGGCATCTTTGCGGGTAAAATGAGCTTGGATCAGTTCTTTTAACAGGTTCTCATACTGGCGAAAGCTTTTAGAAGCTTCTCCGGCGGGAAACCGCAGTACAATGGAATGAGGGCATTGTTTTCTTACGATATCGATCCATTGTTGAGGGACCTGGCTGTCACTGATAATGGCCATGCGGCGATTTACATCGATCAGATCTGAAAGATGGCACAGGGCATGTTTTTCGATACGAACAGGATATGAATGTTCCTTCAGATTCACTTGAATATACATAATAAACTCGCAACAGGGTCACCTGTTTTTTCCTTTCTGTATTCCTTATACTTTCATCATCATAGCACGAAAAGAAAAAATTTTCAGAAAATCAAATGAAAAATAACGACTTGTGGTATTATATTCTAGTGGAGGCTTTATGAAAGGTATTGAGCATAGTTTAGAACAGATCGATCAGCAGATGGCACAGCTGTATGAAAAGCGGCTGGATGTAGTAGCCAGACAGCTTGATCAACGAAAAAAACAAGGACTTCCACCGGTGGATCGACAATGGGAAGACCGGATGATCGAACAATATGTCAATGGGATCTCCAATCCGGAATACAAGGATTCGTATCGGGATTTTATTACGTATATAATAGAAGATGCCCATATGCATCAGCAGCGATTGTTAAATCATGAAGTTGTTGCCTATGCCGGTGTCAAAGGGGCATTTGCGCATATGGCGGCGCAGAATCTGTATCCCGGAAGCCCGAATCTTAACTGCAAGTCGTTTGATGAGGTTTTTGAAGCTGTATTGACCAACAAGGCGCATTATGGGGTCATTCCTTTTGAAAATTCCAATTCCGGACTTGTCGGAGAAGTGCTGGATGGACTTTTGAAATATCCGGTATATATTCTGCATATGGCAGACCAGCGCATCAAACAATGTCTTTTGGGAACCAGACATGCCACTTTAAAGGATATTGAATACGTCTATTCCAAGGACCAGGCATTATCCCAGTCGCAGGCGTTTCTGAAGCAATTGAATGTGCAGACCATCGCCTATCCGAATACAGCGTTAGCTGCCCGTTATGTTGCGGATGAGAATGATATCCATAAAGCTGCGATTGCGGCCAAAGAGAATGCACGTTTATACGGATTGAAAGTGCTGGCAGAAAATATCCAGCCAGATAATCGGAACACTACGCGGTTTATGGTCATCGGCCGTCAGCCCAGCCGACAGGGGAATCACTTCAGTATCGTCTTTACAGCCAAACATACCAGTGGATCGCTGGCTAAGATCATTGAAGTCATCGCAAAATATGGTTTGAACATGGACAGCATTCAGTCACGTCCAAGAAAAGACAAGCCGTTTGAATATTTCTTCTATATTGAAATGGATGGAGATCTGAATGAAGAGAATACCGTTCAGTGTATGGAAGAAGTCGCCAAGGTTTGTGAGTCATTCCGTATTTTAGGAAAATATAACATTGATGAATACAAGGAGGAAGAGCAATGAATCTATTAAAGGAAAGTGCCAATCGCACACCGATCGTAGATAATGTATTTGCGATCGTTGCCAAAGCAAAGGAAGACAAAGAGAAAAACGGACCGGAAAATGTCGTGGACGCAACCATCGGTTCCTTATATGGAGAGGATGGGAAGCTGGTGGCATTGGACACTGTGTTTAACTCATTGAAATCGTTGGATAATCGTGTATTGGCAAAATACGCAGCCAGCTTTAACGGAAATCCAGATTTCCGTGAAAAAGTCTATGACTGGGTATTGGACGGAAACAGTCATTTATCTCATCAGGTGATCGCAACACCAGGGGGAACCGGTGCTGTGGATATGACGATTTCAGAATGCCTGGATGCCGGTCAGACATTGATCATTCCGAATATCGCATGGGGATCCTATGCCCTGATGGCCCAGATGGGGAACCTGGATGTAGCGCGCTATGACTTGTTTGAAGGAGATTGTTTTAACCTGGATTCCTTTAAGGAAACTTGTCAGGCTGTGATGCAGAAACAGAATCGTCTTGTTATCATCATCAATGACCCTTGCCATAACCCGACTGGTTATGCGATGAGCAAAGAAGAATGGAAAGCAGTTGTAGATTATCTGAAGGAAGTATCGAAAACCCATGCAGTTGTACTGCTGAATGACATTGCCTATATTGACTTCTCTTATAGAGGGGCCGAAGCTAAGGAATATTTCTCTGTTTTTGACGATATCACGGACAATATGGCTGTTGTGGTTGCGTTCAGCTTGTCCAAGTCTATGACCAGCTATGGACTTCGTTGCGGGGCAGCCATCGTTATGGCAAAACAGCAGGAAACGGCAGATGAACTGAAGATCGTCTTTGAAAAGAATGCCCGGGCAACATGGTCCAATATCAACAACGGGGCGATGGCGATGTTCGTGGATGTATTGGACAACCATCTGGATGCCTACAACAAAGAAAGACAGACGTATGTGGATCTGTTAAGAGAGAGAAGTGAGATCTTTATCAAGGAAGCCGATGAAGCCGGATTAAAACATTATCCGTACAAGGAAGGATTCTTTGTAACATTATCTATGGATAATGATACAAGAGATGTATTCCACGAGGCTTTGATGGCAAACCATATTTACACAGTGAAAGTAAACCAGGGAATTCGTGTCGCTGTATGTTCTCTGTCTTTAGAAAAGACAAAAGGACTGGCAGGCAAGATGAAGGAAATCCTGGATTCTGTACAATAATTAACCGGAGAATGCTCCGGTTTTTCAAATGACTGTTATAATATAGATGGTGATGGATATGTTTGGAAAAGAGTATAAGACAATGGCTGCAGCTGCAGCCGGCAAAGTGAAAATGGGAAAAGAAAACCCTGTAGGATATTTTCTTTTATCCATGCTGGCAGGTGCCTTTATCGGTTTTGGAATGTTGTTGGCATTCAGTATCAGCGGATACCTGGAGGGAGCCCTTTATGCCAAGATTATCATGGGCGCAGCCTTTGGCGCAGCTTTGAGTTTAGTTGTGATGGCCGGTGCCGAGCTGTTTACCGGCAATAATCTGGTGTTGGCAGCAGGCTGCTTCCAAAAGACGATATCACCAGGGGATGCGATCCGTTTATGGATCTTCTGCTGGTTGGGAAATCTGGCCGGGTCAGTGCTGCTGGCAGTGATTTATTATATGACGGGGCTGGATAGCGGTGTAGTAGCCGATGCCATTGCTGCCGGGGCCCAGGCCAAGATGACAGCTTCAGCTTTGGCACTGTTTACTCGCGGCATCCTTTGTAACATATTGGTTTGCTTGGCGGTATGGTGTACTTTTAAATGCAAAAGTGAATCCGGAAAGCTCATTATGATCTTCTGGTGTATTTTGGCCTTTTTCACAACAGGTTTTGAGCATAGTGTAGCCAACATGACCTTATTGAGCGTAGCACTGATCCATCCAGCTAGCCAAATGATCACATGGAGTGGCTGGATCTACAATCTGGCTATTGTCACCTTGGGAAACATGGTGGGAGGTATCGTTTTTGTATCCTTGCCATATTTCATTATTTCTAGAAATAGTGTTTAAAAACACTATTTTTTTTGTGATGAAAATCGTGTTACTATGTATGAGGATAAGTGAGGTATTTGTATGAAAAGACAAGCGGGTTTCTTGTGTCCGTTATTCAGTGTGCCGGGAAATCAAGGAATCGGAGATCTAGGCAAAAAAACGGAAAGAATGATCGATCGGATTGCGGAAGCCGGTTTTAAAATGTGGCAAATCTTACCAATCCAAATGACAGGGAGCTCTCATTCTCCTTATCAGTCATTATCTAGCTATGCGGGAGACCCGATTTATATTAATATAGACCATCTGGCAGAGATGGGCCTGATTACGCAGAGCTCTGTTGTAAATTGTAATAAATTCAAAGACTTTGTAGATTATAAAGAGGTACGGGCATTTAAAGAAAAATACTTTAAACGGGCATACCGGGCTTTTAAGAAAAACTTTTATCAATATCGTTCCGATTTTGAAGCCTTTACGAAAAAAGCGTTTTGGTTGGAAGAGTGGACGGTCTTTCAGCTGTTTGATTCCATGCATCCGGATCAGACATGGGATCAATGGGAACCATGGCAGAAACATTGGGTACAAAGTCACAATGATTCGATGTTGACTTCGTATTCCGATGAAATGATGTATATTAAGTTTCTTCAGTTTATTTTTTACAGGCAGTGGGACCATATTGTCCAATATGCCCATGAAAAGGGCCTGCAGATTGTCGGGGATGTGCCTTTTTATGTGGATCATCACAGTATGGATGTATGGGCTAACCAACAGGATTTCTGTCTGGATGAACAAGGGCAGCCGACTTTTGTGGCCGGGTGTCCACCGGATTACTTCAGTGCAGACGGACAGCGGTGGGGCATGCCAATCTATAACTTTGAAGCCCAAAAAAAGAATGGATATCGGTTCTGGATGCAGAGAATGTCATGGATGCAGATGTGTTTCGATGTCGTGCGGATCGATCACTTCCGTGCTTTTGATACATATTGGAGGATTCCTGTTTCATGTCCGACCGCTGTAGAAGGCGACTGGATCGAAGCACCCGGCAAGGATATCTTAGCCAAGCTGATTAGCAAGTACCCCAAAGAGTGCTGGATTGCGGAAGATCTGGGAGAAATCCGTCCGGAGGTTTTGGAACTGGAAAAACAGTTTGGTATATACGGCATGAATGTACTATTGTTTCAGATGGAGTCAAAAGAGCTTCGCCGAAGCATGTTGAAAGACCAGGTTGTCTATACCGGAACGCATGACAATATTACCTTGGAACAAGCCTACCAGACGTATTCCTACAATAAAAAGGTACGTTTGCGCCGTTTCTTCAAGACCCGGGGGTATGATCACCGTGGTTTTCATGATCTGGTGTGCCACTATGCCCTGGATGGAAAAGCCGATGTCATTATCCTCCCGGTATGGGATATATGCGGGTATAAGGAAACTGCCCGTATCAATTTTCCGGGCACCATCAATGAGAAAAACTGGACATGGAAACTGAAGAATTTAAAACAGATTGAAAAAGATATGGATAAAGTAAAAGCCTGGATCCAACAGGCGGAAAGATGAGAGTGTATGGAAACAAAACAAAAGAAAGAGCTGGAAGTGCTGGCAGCGAAGCTGCGGGTGGATATCCTGGAAATGATGCTGCACTTCGGAAAAGGACATTTGGGTGGTTCAATGTCTTGTGTGGAACTGTTCTCGGTATTGTACGGAAAACAACTTCGTGTAGATCCATCGGATCCCAAAAAAGCGGACCGGGATCAGGTGGT
>DGUK01000077.1:0-3626 GCA_002394635.1 Faecalitalea sp. UBA4312 | reverse complement strand
ATCAGGTGGTCATGTCCAAAGGACACGCAGGTCCGGTCTGGTATGCCGCATTAGCAGAGACAGGCTTCTTCCCAAAGGAATGGCTGTTGACATTGAACGAAGGTGGAACGAAACTGCCTAGCCATCCGGATCGAACCAAAACACCGGGCGTTGATATGACAACCGGATCTTTAGGGCAGGGAACCAGTACAGCTGCCGGCATTGCTACAGCGATGAAAAAGAGAGGCTATGATTCCTATGTCTATCTGGTCGTTGGAGACGGTGAGCTTAATGAGGGACAATGCTGGGAAGCCTTCCAGTATATTGCCCACTATAAGCTGAATCATTGTATTGTCATTATCGACCACAACAAACGTCAGCTTGACGGTTATACCAAGGACGTTATGAATCCGTTCAGCTATGTGGAGAAGATGAGAGCTTTCGGCTTCCATACCCAGGAAGTCAAAGGAGACGATATCGAAGCCATCGATCAAGCAATCGAAAATGCCAAACAAGTCAAAGACCAGGCTGTGGCAATCGTTCTGGATACCATCAAGGGACAAGGGGTACCTTATTTTGAGAATATGTTATCCAACCATTCGGTAAACTTTAATACCGAGGAAACCATCCAGGCTGCCAAGGATGCGATTGAAAAATACCAGAAAGTGATAGAGCAGGAGGCCCAACATGTTTAAGCTTGTACAGGACAGAAGCCAGAAAGGGAAAAAGCTTTCTCATACCATGATGCTGGCTTTACAGGATATGATGAATGACAATGAGAACATTGTGATGCTCGATGCTGACTGTGGCAATGCCAGCGGTTCATTGATGCTGCAGAAATCTCATCCGGATCAATTTATTGAATGCGGTATTTCAGAAGCAAACATGATTGGTGTAGCAGCCGGTATGTCTTCTATGGGCTATGTACCATATGTGCATACATTCTCCCCGTTTGCCTCAAGAAGAGTGTTTGATCAGGTATATTTATCCGGAGCCTATGCATATAACACCATCAATATCTACGGATCCGATCCGGGCTTTACCACCGCACATAATGGTGGTACACACACGGCTTTTGAAGATATGGCTATGATGCGGGAAATTCCGGGGGCTCTCGTGATGGATGTTGCCGATGAAGTACAGATGGACTGGATCATTCGCAATCTGCCGGAATTAACCGGGGTGCATTATTTCCGGGCTACCCGTGGCAATGCCCGTAATGTATACCAGCCGGGTTCAACCTTTACATTCGGAAAGGGAAATGTTCTCAAAGAGGGCAAGGATGTGCTGATCATCACCTGTGGACAGATTGTCAGCGATGCCCTGGATGCAGCTGAAACACTGGAAAGACAAGGTGTATCATGTGAAGTGATCGACATGTTCTGTGTCAAACCGTTGGATGTGGATCTGATCCTATCGGAAGTACAGGATAAGAAGGCAGTGGTAACCTTTGAAAATCATTCCATCTATGGAGGTTTGGGAAGTGCAGTCAGTGAAGTATTGGCTGAAAACCGCATTGCCATCCCATTCAAACGGCATGGCGTTCAAGACCGGTTTGGTCAGGTGGGCTCTGCCCAATGGCTGCAGCAGGAATTTGAACTGACGGCAGAAGATCTGATCAAAACCATTCAATCTTTATTAAAATAGCACTATCAATTCGATAGTGTTTTTTTAATGTCCATGATAAAATCTATTTTGTGAATAAAGTGAGGGTTTTATGAAGAAAAGAAAATGGGGAGACCGCAGAGATGGCCGACGGGTGACGGAGCTGAAAGGTTTACAGACCATTATGGCCAATCTGATGCCAAATCGTACCGAAGCAGAAGTATTCTTAAGCGATAAAATCGATGCGACGGAATTACTGAAATATTTAGAAAAAAAGAATGCAGAACATCCGGAATATAAAACAACCATATTCCACTGCTTTATCGTAGCGATGGCCAAGATGGTCATGGAAAGACCTTTGATGAACCGGTTTATCCAAGGTCGTCGTCTCTATGAAAGAGATGAAGTATCCATCAGCTTTGTAGCTAAACGACGCTTTTCCGATGGAGCGGATGAAGCATTGATGATCTTTAAAGCCAAGGATGAAGATACACTGGACAGCATATCCAAATACATTGTCGGTGATGTTACCAAGATGCGTAAGCATGAACATGCGGTAGACGGCCTGGATAAGTTTATGGATAATCTGGCCAAGCTGCCTAGACCAATCTTAATGTTTGTGGTCTGGTTTTTCCGAACACTGGATTTCTGGGGCTTAATGCCACAGGATATCATGGACGATGATCCGAACTATACAACGATCTTAGCGAGCAATCTGGGAAGTATCAAAGCACCATCGGTCTATCATCATTTAAACAACTATGGAACCAACAGTATTATGGTGACGATTGGCACCTTACATAAGGAAGAAGTCATCATGGAAGATGGCCATAAGGAAATCCGGGATGTGATTGATTTCGGTGCTACGCTGGATGAAAGAATCGGAGACGGATTCTACTTTGCCCGCAGCTTAAAGCTGTTGAAATATATCTTTGCCCATCCGGAGATGCTAGACTGGCCGTTGAGCAAGCCAAGTGGATTTGATTATAAATAAAGGGGAAAAAGAAAGAGATAAACTAGCGAACAAGAAGCACTATATCCTAAAGATAGAAAATTCGGAATTATTTATGATAAGTATCAAGTAATTCAAGACATAATCTATATGAAGGAGGCAAAACAATATGAGCGAAAAGAAAAAAGGGTTGTTTTCCGATCCAAGATGGCATGAGCCACCTTATTATCGTGTGATTCGAAAATTAAGCGATGCCCCAAAAGAAAAACATGAAGCAATGATAAAAGCTAAGAAAAAGGCATTAGCTCGTGGACATATTACACAGGAAGAATTCGATTATTTCGTGAATAATTAGGCATTTTGTATACCTGCTAATACATATAGAGAATCGTTATCCAGAGTTAATCAGTATTACCAACACAAAGATTACAATGGACGGATTACAATATTTAGAAGAGAACAGTAGGATGAAAAAGCGATAACCTTAAATAAAAGGGTCATAAACATCAATATATAACACACTTTAACTGAAGTGAACCTCCTTAGTTGGTGTCCAACTTAAGGGGGCCACTACAAGCGAATGTGTTTTTATTATGAGGAAAGGAAGATTTGATCAACGCAGTCTTATCACCCTACCCGAAGGATATCATTGGATGGAACGATAGACTGGTGGCCAGAAATCGATGTTCCAGAAACGGAATCTGATGAACACAAATCGGATTGGAAGAATCAATAAATACGATGCTGGAGCTTACCGGGATCGAACCGGCGACCTCATGATTGCAAACCATGCGCTCTCCTGAGCTAAAGCTCCCGGTACAATCGTGACAACGATCATGGAAGATATGTATTACTTAAGCACGAAAGGTTTACCTTACATTGAAAAAGCTTTTTTATAACGGGGCATACAAGCAGACACATAAATTGTATAATTATGACAAAGGAGCAAAAAACTATTATGGTAATCTTAAGAAACGTTCAAAAAAATAATGGCATAATAGAATGTGACTACTATCCAGAAACTTCGAATGATCCGGGTCATATCGTGTATGATTATATAAATGACAAGATTATTGAAAAAGTTTATTCT
>DGUK01000083.1 GCA_002394635.1 Faecalitalea sp. UBA4312 | reverse complement strand
GACTGGAGGTATCCGAAGCCCATACCTGCGAGGAAACATTGGAAGATTACTTCAAGCGGGTGACGGGAGGTGAAGGAATTGCTTAAACTGGTCCTTAGTGAATTTCAAAAATTAAAAAGAAGAAGATTTGTCGTCCTGAGTATGTGCATAGCATTTCTTTTTCCGGCTCCGATCATGTATATTGCGATCAGACAGGAACTTTCATTTCATGTACTTTTTAGATTGGTGTTCATATTTGGAGAGGTGCTGTTTCTGCCGTGCGTGCTCGGCATCCTGTCAACGATGATTTTTTTGCCGGAAAAGGAAAATGACGTTTTAAAAAACATACTCACGATTCCGGTAACTAAAGCGAAGATCTTTGTCTCAAAGTGCATCACCCTTATGATATTATCCATCATCTATTGCCTGGCGGAACTGAGTATCAGTATCGTTGCTTCGTGCCTTGCCGGAGAAGGGATGCAGGTCACATCATTTCTATGGTTCAGTATATTGAGCGGTATTTTTATGTTCGCAGCTTCTCTGCCGGTCATCGTATTTGCTGCAGCATTTGGAAATGATAATGTGATATCAAACATCGTATCTTTTATATATGGTGTTGCCGGCTTTGCGGTGATCTTTCTCAGCATGGGATATGGGGGAGAAGCTCTTCTCAAAACCAAAATAGCAGCACTGCCGGTTGTAACTGTTTTTAAATGGTATTTAGGCTATTTTCCATTAGAAGCACAATCGCAGAATGATTATCTGCCGTATGCCATGTCTACTGCCGGAATTTTGTTTTATATGGTTGTTTTTTCGCTTATTATGCTTTCGATCGGAACAATCATTTATAGAAAAAAGGAGGTATAAGAAGCTATGCTGCAGCTTGTAACATGTGAATTCAAGAAACTTAAGAAAAGTAATATCCTATGGATTATCATTGCAGGGGCCTTCTTTTCGGCATTTGTGACCTTTATGCAGTTTAAAATGGCACTAAGTATTGATGATCAGGTCAGTGACTTTGAAGAATTTTATCTGTCTGCTATATGGAATAACTTCTGTATGTCCTTTCCTTTTGTCATCACCATAATGGGAGGAATGCTCTGTAATCAGGAATACAGCAGCGGGACATTGAAATCAATCATCACGATTCCGGTTTCAATCAAAAGATTATATATCGCTAAAATAATCATCACAGGTGTTTTGGTTCTTGCTTTATCAGTCATCAATTACTTCTTTGTGATTGCAGGAGCAAATCTATTGCACCTTCAGGGAATCGAGAGCTTTCTCATATTAAAAGCATTTTTACAGATTCTTGGTATGGGTATCTTTATTTTTATAGCTGTCTTGCCGCTTATTATATGGGGATTCAGAAAAATAAACGGATACTACCCAATGATCGTTATCGCTTTTATGTACGGATTTTGCGGAAGTTTTCTTCTCCCGAGGGGGGGTGGTGACTTTTATCCGATCACTGCCGGTTTGAGAATTGTTAAATATGCCGATTTGCCGGAGGGAAGCACTTTGGCAGCGGTTACAACTGTAGCAATGATGGTACTTATTTCTATACTTATGATTTGGCTTGTGCCTTATTCGTATGAGAGCGCAACGCAAAACAAGAATGTTAAAAAGCAGCACAATTAAAAAAACGTTAGGAGAATGGTATGATGAAGAAATTTAAAAAAGTGATTGGTATATGTTTTTCCCTGGTTGTTTGCCTTGCACTAATGACAGGCTGCGGTAACAAGACATCGTCCTTAACAGCAGATTTATCCTATACACAATCTGACTTAGAGGCACTCTCTGTATCTTCTGATGTGCGGGTAGTCGGATTGGGGGAAGCAAGCCACGGCGTGGCAGAATATCAGCAAATGAAAGCCGATGTGTTTAAGGCATTGGTAGAAAACAATGGCTGCCGTACTTTTATCATCGAGGGTGATTTCGGCGGAGCTCTCAAAGTGGATCAATATATCAATGGCGGCAGCGGAACTGCTGAGGAAGCCGTTGCAGAAATAGGCTTTGAAATTTATCGCACACAGGAGCTTGCGGATCTGGCCGCATGGATGCGTTCCTATAACGAATCCGTACCAGAGGAAGATGCTCTGCATTTTTACGGGATGGATGTGCAGCGGTTTGATAACAATAAGGAATTTTTGTTTTCTGTTATCGATCAGACACATCCGGAATTGAGTGCGGAGTACAGGGAAGCCTTCGCGCAACTTACGGATGAACAAAGGATTTCCCTGGATGAAGCTGCGCTCAACAGCGCAAAAGAAAAAGCATTGGAATTGACAGAAGAACTGGAAAGAATCGAAGCAGAAATTGTCGATAAGTTGGGTCAGGCTCCTTTTGATTTTGCAAAAGAATGTGTAAAAACAATTTATGCCTGCTGTGATGTGCAATTAAGCAATAACTACAATGCCGCGCGTGATCAGTATATGTACGAAAAAGTTGAGTGGTTCATACAGCATGGAGATGACAGTATTTTGTTCATCAATGGCCATAACGGACACATTGGAAAAACGTCCGCTGCAGGATATACCTGTCTGGGAGAGATGCTTTCAGAGCATCTTGGAAGTGGATATTATGCAATCGGAACAGACGCACAGGAAACAGAATTTAACTCTCAATTGGAAACAGGCGGATATGAGGTCGTGAAAGTAATCAATTCAAACGATTTGAATGCACAGCTCAACAGTTCGGAAGATCGTTTCTATTACATTGACTTTGCGAGCGCAGCACATGATGAAACATGGAAAAAAATTGCGGAAAGCAGGCAAACAGTCACGACACTTAATGTTGGTTTATCCAGTATTCAGCGAAAGATGAAATCCGCGTATACAATAGAAATCATTCCGCAGGACACCTTTGACGGTATGATTGTTTTTCAAACGGTAACTCCAACAACGCTGCTTGTAAACTGAATAGATCGTCACATATTTTAGACAAAAAGCAGTGAATCTGAAATAGATTTGCTGCTTTTTGTGTCTGTTCTACCTTAACTTCCTGTGTTTTTGACACTCAAACCATATTCTGTAATAATCCTGTCTACCACCTTTGATGGGTAGTGTCAACTTTACTACCTGTTTTATTGTTACAAAACCTTGATTTTGGGGAAGTTTGCAATAAAAAGAGCAATGACCTCCCTTTTTTGGTATAATATCAGTGACCAAACATCTATCATACCGCGCTATTGCGCAAGGAGACATTGCTCATGGATATTATACTTTATTTACTTCAATTAATCCAGCAACTTTATCAGCAAAACTGCTGGTTGA
>DGUK01000060.1 GCA_002394635.1 Faecalitalea sp. UBA4312 | reverse complement strand
TTCCCAGCCTAGAATTGATTCTTCAATAAGACACTCATTAACAATTGATGCCGTTAACCCTCTAGAAACAACTGTCTTTAATTCTTCGATATTATAGACAAGTCCTCCTCCGGCACCACCCATTGTGTAGGCTGGCCGCAGCACAACCGGATAACTGAGGTCATCGGCAATTTGAAGTGCCTGATCTACGCTGTAAGCGACTTCGCTGCGAGCCATTTCGATGCCCAGCATGTTCATGGTCTTCTTGAATTCAATACGGTCTTCGCCTCGTTCGATCGCATCTACCTGTACACCGATAACCTGTACATTGTATTTGTCCAGAATACCTTCTTTATACAGCTCGGCACAAAGATTCAGCCCGGATTGTCCACCTAGGTTCGGCAACAGGGCGTCCGGCCGTTCCTTGGCGATGATCTGTTCCAGTCTTTTCACATTTAATGGTTCAATATAAGTAACATCTGCCATCTCCGGATCGGTCATGATCGTAGCCGGATTGGAATTGACCAATATGATCTGGTAACCAAGGCTTCGCAGTGCTTTGCACGCCTGGGTACCGGAATAGTCGAATTCACAGGCTTGTCCAATGACAATAGGTCCGGATCCTATAATTAATATTTTATGAATATCAGTTCTTTGCGGCATTTGTCGTCCTCCTTATTTTCCAATTTATTATTATACATATCCTTTGAAAAGAATTCCATGTATTTTTCCTGAAAGTACTTTCATTGAAAAGAATTATGGCAATGTGATAACATATTATAAAACAATTGTAAGGTGAGAAATATGAAAATAGCATTTGTGACAGATACAGGTACAGGCATCCATCCGGATGAGTGGAGAAAAGAAGGAATCTATTGTGTTCCTTTACAAATAGAATGTGATGGCGTTTCCTATGATGAAATGGTTACCATAACATACGACCAGTATATGGAAAATCTGCATAATAAAAAGATGATGAAGACATCGTTGCCGAAGCTCGGACATATTGAAGAATGTTTTAGAGAAATCAAGGAAGCGGGGTATGATACGGTATTCTGCGTACCGATCTGCCGGGGCTTGTCCGGCGCCTTGGATGCGATGGAAATGATGGCTAAGCAGACCGGTCTGGAATATATCGGCGTTGACTGCTTTGTGACGGCTGTTGTGGAAGCGCAGCTGGTGCGTACAGCGAAAAGGATGTATGAGCAGGGCAAGGATATTGATACGATCCTGAAACGACTGAATGAGATCATCGATACCAGTGATACGATCTTGATTTTTGAGGATCTGCAGCATATGGTACGGGGTGGCCGGCTGACACCGATGGCAGCTGCTCTTGCTGGCTTTTTGCGGATCAAGCCTGTACTGCATCTCAATCGAACCACCAAAGGCCGTGTGGATGTCATGGCCAAAGTTCGTACGACGAGAAAAGCACAGGAGACGGTCATTGATGTGATCAAGAAAGCCGGTGCCAATAAGGATTATACATATATCCTGGCGCATGTAGATGCGCTGGAAAACGCCAAGATCTATGCCCGGAGGATAGAAGAAGCCATCCAGGGAGCGCATGTACAGATCATCAATCTGGTCAGTACCGTTGGTGTGCATACCGGACTAGGATGCCTGGCCTTACAGATTTTTAATGAAACAGTATATAACGAATAAGGAAGAAGACGATGAATAAAGAAACAACACAACGACTGGTCAGCATGTTAATCTGTTTGCTGGTCATCATTATTGGTATGAATATCAAACATTCACAGGAACAGCAGGCCGCATCACAGGAAACCGTTGTGGAACAAAGTCAGACACACCAAACCGAAAAAGAGCCGACCTATACGTTCCGCAGTGAAGAACGACGGGAATCGCACTATCAGAAGCACGGGGTGGAAATGGGCTTCTCCTCAGCCGAAGAGTATGAGAAGGCTGCCTCCGAAGTGGTAGAAAACAAGGACGCTCTGCATAAGACGGAGAAAGAAGATGGCGATGATGTTTATTATTTGGAAGAAACGAATGAATTCGTGATTGTTTCGACGGATGGATACATACGAACGTATTTTAATCCAAGCAATGGGATAGACTATTATAACAGGCAGTGAGGTTGAACTATGTATTACGAAATTGATTCCATCTATGAATTGCCTACTTTGATCTTTGATGATGAAAGACTGACGGTCAAAGACAAGGAATATGACTATGATAAGATTACCGAAATGAAGATCACGCACAATAATTTCCTGGCGATGTATGCGATCCTGGAAATACAGTATGAAGGAACAGAAATCAATATTCCGTTTAATCGTGGTCAGATCCGGAAGATGAAACACTGCGTCAATGAATTTAAAGCCATGAAAGCCAAACCGATCCGGAAACAGGAACGATCGGAATCCGGTAATGTGTATGGACAAATCAAACAATTAAAAGAGCTGCTGGATATCGGAGCTATCACGCAGGAAGAATTTGATAAGAAAAAGAAGGAATTGTTGGATTTATGACAATTCTTTTTTATTGACAAGCACAGGAAGAACTAGATAGAATGAGGTATATATTTAAACAACGTTTAATCAAATTGAAAGGAATCATACTATGACTCTTCAACAAATATTCTATGCTCTGACCATTGCAGAAATCGGTTCCATGAACAAAGCGGCCGAAAAACTGTTTATTTCCCAACCGACTCTGACCAGTGCCATTAAGGAACTGGAAGCGGAAACCGGCATAACGATCTTTCATCGGAACAACCGAGGGGTGACATTGACCAATGACGGCAATGATTTTTTGATGCATGCCCGTCAGGTTTATGCACAATACGAAATTCTGAAAGAAAAATTCGGTCCCAACGGGAACATTAAAAAGAAATTCAGCGTCAGCTGTCAACATTATTCCTTTGCGATCAAAGCATTCGTTGATACGGTGAAAAAATATGATACAGCGACCTATGAGCTGGCCATCAAGGAAACCCGCACATTGGATATTATCCAGGAAGTGGGGCAGTCCCGCAGTGAAGTGGGGATCCTGTATTTGAGTGAGTACAACCGAAAATACATCACAAAGCTTTTGGATCAGAAGCAACTAGAATTTCATCCGCTTGTTTCCTGCGATGCCTACGTATATATGTGGAAGGAGCATCCTTTGGCTAAACAGAAATCCATCCGTCTGGAACAACTGCAGGATTATCCTTATCTATCTTTTGAACAAGGCAATTCGGATGCGTTTTATCTGGCCGAAGAGATCCTCTCGGAGAATGAATACGAGCGGATCATCAAGCTGAGCGATCGTTCGACGGCTTTAAATCTGATGATCGGGTTAAACGGGTATATGTTGTGTTCAGGGATTATCTGTGAAGAATTGAATGGCAGTGACTTTGTGGTCATCCCATATGAAGCCGATGAGGATAACCCGAACAGTGTCATGGAAATCGGATATATTGTTAAAAAATATGCGGTGCTCTCTTCGATCGGTAAAGATTATATCGATGCCTTGCATACATATTTTGATAAAGAGAAATCGGAATGATTTCTTTTTTTATATAAAAAATTTAGAACAAGTATCGATTCTATGAATTATACAATCCTGTGGATCGATGATACGATACCTCCAAGATGAAAGAGGAGGAAAATGTATGACAGAATATAGATTTGAAACATTAGCATTGCATGTGGGGCAGGAACAGGCAGACCCGGCTACGGACTCCCGTGCCGTTCCAATTTATGCGACTACATCCTATGTCTTTCATGACTCACAGCATGCTGCGGACCGGTTCGGTTTGAAGGATCCGGGTAATATCTACGGACGCCTGACTAATTCGACACAGGATGTATTTGAAAAACGGATTGCAGCGCTGGAATCCGGCAGTGCTGCTTTGGCATTGGCCAGTGGGGCGGCAGCTATTGCCTATACGTTCCAGGCGTTGGCCAGACAAGGAGAAAACATCGTAGCTTCCAAAAACATTTACGGAGGCACATACAATCTGTTGACCCATACTTTGCCCTTATATGGAATTACGGCAAAGTTTGTGGATCCGTATGACTACAAGGCATGGCAGGAGGCCATCGATGAAAACACAAAAGCTGTATTTGTCGAAACGCTTGGAAATCCCAACAGCAATATCATCGATATCGAACGTCTTGCCAAACTTGCGCATGATAACGGCTTGCCGCTGGTAGTGGATAATACGTTTGCGACGCCTTATCTTGTTCGCCCTTTGGAATATGGAGCAGACATCGTGGTCCACAGTGCAACCAAGTTTATTGGCGGACATGGAACAGCAATCGGCGGGGTCATCGTTGAAGGGGGAACATATGACTGGAGTGCAGCGGATAAATATCCTTGGATCTCAAAACCGAATCCTTCGTATCATGGCATCTGTTTTGCACAAGCGGCTGCACCGGCTGCTTTTGTGACCTATATCCGGGCTATCCTTCTTCGCGACACAGGGGCTACCCTTTCCCCTTTTCATGCCTGGATCTTTATTCAAGGTTTAGAGACCTTATCTTTGCGAGTGGAAAGACATGTGGAAAATGCCATACAGATCGTGAACTATCTGAATAACCATCCGAAAGTGGAAGCTGTCCATCATCCGTCCCTGGAAACAGAACCCGGCCATGCGCTGTATCAAAAGTATTTTCCAAAGGAAGGCGGTTCCATCTTTACCTTTGAAATCAAGGGGACCGATCAGGATGCTCGCCATTTTATTGATCATTTACAAATCTATTCCTTATTAGCCAATGTAGCGGATGTCAAATCCTTGGTGATCCATCCTGCTTCTACGACGCATTCGCAGCTGACGGAAGAAGAGATGAGGGATCAGGGAATCCGTCCAAATACCATTCGTCTTTCCATTGGAACGGAACATATTGATGATCTGATTGCCGACCTGGAGCAGGCATTTACTTATATTTAATAATACAGATTCGAATAAAATTCCCTGTGGGGAATTTTTTATTATTGTAAAGTACAGCTAATTGTGATAATAAAATAATAAAAAAACATATGACTAAAAGTGCAGATAGAAAACGGCCATTTATACATTTGTTCAGCATAATAACATTGACTTAAATCAAAAAAGATTCTAACATATAAATGTATTATGGTTTATAATACAAAAGATGAAACGGAAATATGAAAAAGATAGTAGATAATCCGAGATTAATATACAAATGTTGTTATTTGTATTATAAGGACGGCCTTTCTCAAATGCAGATCTGTGAACAGTTAGGCATATCCAGAGCTACGGTATCGCGTTTATTGAAATCCGGAAAGGATCGTAAGATCGTACGGATCGAACTGGAGAATCCGGATAGTGTTGCATACGGAGAGCTGGAAAGAAAACTGGAATCCAGATTCGGGCTGAAGGAGATCCTGATCATTGATGATCTGGATATCGGCAATCACTATGAGCACATGCAGAAGGTGAATGCGGAGGCGCTGGCTTATTTTTCAAGAGCCTTTAAGGACCAGGAATATATCGGTGTATCCATGGGGGAAACATTGCACGATCTTGTGGAGACAAATGTGGAAGTGGATGAGATCAACTGTACGTTTGTACCGGTTGTCGGTGGAGTCGGGATGCGTTCATTAAGCAGCCAGAACTTCCATTCCAACGATATTGCGATGGCACTGGCTAAAAAGTTTCATGGGAGCGCTTCTCAGTTTTTCGCACCGGCTATCTTCGATAACATTGAAGTTATGCAGGGATTATTAAAGGAGCGGCCAATCAAAGATGTGATTTCATCTTTTGATAAGCTGTCGGCACTGATCATGGGTATCGGAGCCACAGAGGCGAAATCATCGACAGTCGTTAAAGCTGGTTATCTGTCCGCTGAAGAATACGAAGAATTCAAGAATAAAGGAGCGGTCGGAGACGCATTGTTGCGATTTTACGATGAAAACGGAAACATTGAACCGTTCAAGGCATTCAATGACCGTGTCATGGCCATTTCCATGGAAAACATCATGCGTGTAGAATCGAGGATCGGCATCGCTGTCGGCGAAGAGAAAAGTCGTGCTGTTTTAGGCGCTTTACGAGGAAAGCTAATCAACGTACTGATAACAGATATCAGCTGTGTGAACAAAATGCTTACGTTGATGGACAAATAAATGGACAGTTGGAATGATCATGTATCATTAAAAATGGAAAGGAGGATACCAATGAAATTCCAAGCCACTATTACGGGATGGGGTCAGATGGCTACTGATTTCTTGAACCCGGATTGTAACTTTATCATCATCTTCAACGAAGATGCACCGCCTGAATTAGCAGAGATTTCCGTACTTCACACAAAGAGCGAAGTAACAGAAGAACCGAAAAAAGGCGATTTGATGACTGTATGTAATAAAAACTACATTATCACTGACGTTGGATGGGAAGCCATCATGACATTGCGAGAACTGGGACATTGCACAGTATCTTTTAACGGTGCAGAAAAAGCACCGCGTCCGGGTATGATCGAACTGGCAGGTTTGCCTTTCACTGCCGAAGATCTGCATTTAAATGGAAAGTTAGAAATTAAGGAACTTTAAAAAAGTTATAAAAAAAACAATACATTTGTGTTGATTTTTGACGCAAATAGGATTATGATAAGGTTGTAAATTTCAAGGAGGAAATAAACAAGTATGTACAACATGAACAGAAAACTGGCTGCTTTAGAAGCTGCTGGTACACCTATCCAGGTCGGCGTTATCGGTGCCGGACAGATGGGACGTGGAATGGTAACGGAATTAGTATTGATCAAAGGTGAAAGACCTGCTATCTGTGCAGACATCAACATTGAATTGGCAAAACACGCATTTATGTATGCTGGTGTTACAGAAGAACAGATCGTTCAGACAGACAATGTTGAAGAAGCGGAAGCAGCTATCGCAGCTGGTAAATATGTAGCTACAAGCGATTCTTATTTAGCAACTTCCTGTCCTTCAATCGACGTTGTAGTTGACGTTACAGGTGTTCCTGATGTTGGAGCTAAGATTGCTTTGGATGCCATCGCAGCGAAAAAGCACATCATCATGATGAATGTTGAATCTGACGTTGTAATCGGACCATTGCTGTATAAGAAGGCCCAGGAAGCTGGCGTTGTTTATACAGGTACAAATGGTGACGAGCCAGGTGCTGTTATGGAATTATATGACTTTGCAGAAGCCATTGGATTCAAGGTAGAAGTTATCGGTAAAGGTAAGAACAACCGTTTAGACCGTGACTGCAACCCGGATACAGTTATGGAAGAAGCTACTCGTCGTAAGATGTCTCCTAAGATGCTGACTGCATTCAAGGATGGTACTAAGACAATGGTAGAAATGACAGCTATGTCAAATGCTACCGGATTAGTTCCTGATGTAATCGGTGGACATGGTATCGCTTCTGACGTTAAAGGCTTGAACGATATGTATCGTTTAAAAGAAGACGATGGAATCCTGAACAAACATGGTGTTGTTGAATATGTACGTGGTATCGCTCCGGGTGTATTCGTAACGATCTCTACAGACAATGACGAAATCGCTTACCAGATGGGTTACCATTCAATGGGTCCTGGACCGTTATGGACACTGTATCGTCCTTATCACTTATGTAACCTGGAAACTCCATTAACAATCGGACGTGCTGTTGTTTACCATGAAGGCGTTATCGTTCCGAAGGGTGGATTAGTATCTGAAGTAATCACAGTTGCTAAGAAGGATATGAAAGCCGGCGAACACTTAGATGGTATCGGTGGATGGACTTCTTATGGTTCTATCGCTACACATGAAGAAGCTAAAGAAAAAGGTTATGTACCATTCGGTTTGGTTAACAAGAACGCTGTATTGAAGAAAGATGTTAAACGTGGACAGTTGTTAACTTACGATGATGTTGCAATTGATGAAACTACATTGATCTACAAACTGCGTAAAGAACAAGACGAAATCTTCGGTTAATCATCTTGCTTATTGAGGAGGGGATAAACCCCCTCCTGTTTTTTAAATAGTAAGTGTTTATTGAAAAAAAGATTTTCTTTGAACAAATGTATAAATATATTGTTTTAAAATATTCACTTAAACATATTTTCAACGATATTGATTTAAATCATTATTTATATATGTTATGATAACTTTGTGAAATGTAACCGATTTCACGCAAGTGGATTGAATTGCAGAAGCAGTTCATTTATAATTGGCATCAAGTAGGGAGGATTGGAAATGAGTAATAATCTTTTGATGCTCTTTGCCTTTGCTTTTGCTTTGATGGCAATGCAGTCCATTGGTGGATTGATGCAGATCCGGGGATATAAAAAAGCAATTGCGAGAGTCCATGAGCATGGAAGCGTCGGATTTGGACAAAAACGCGGACGTTTCTTTAACGGATATGTCGTATTGATTGCCTGTGATAAAAACCGGATCATCACAGATTGTGAAATCATGGATGGAAAGACGATCCTGGCCAGATTCCATAAAACGAATTCGTTGCTGGGGCGTGAAATGATCGGGGTATCGATCGATGAGTTTCTGGGAGAGTTCCGAATGATGGACAATAAAAAACAGAAACGTTATCGAGGGTATATAGAAGCACTGGAAGCATTGGAACTGATGTTTGATCATGAGGCAGAAAAGAAGGCAGAACAAGCGGATTCGGGCGCGATTGATGCCGAATATACTGAAACACAAATTCAAACAGACAGCGAAGATGTGGAGGGTGCACAATAATTTAAAAATGATTTTGGCCAAACATTTTTAAAAAACGAAAAGGAGAGAATTATATGGATTTTATTGTTAATCTGACTTCTGGGTTTATGAATTGGTTCGCTCAAGGTGGAGCTACATTCACTGGATGGGTAAGTGGAATTATTCCTCAGGTTGTATGTTTGTTAACATTCATGAACTCCATCATCAAATTGATCGGTGAAGAAAAGGTTCAGAAGTTCGCGCAGAAAATGACTAGTATCGCTATTTTACGTTATTCATTGTTCCCGTTTATTGCTGCTATGTTCTTAGCTAACCCAATGGCATATACTTTCGGTAAGTTCGTTGAAGAAAAATATAAACCAGCATTCTACGATTCTTGTGTATCCATCATGCACTCTATTACTGGTTTATTCCCTCACGCAAATGCCGGTGAATTGTTCGTTTACATGGGTATTGCTGCTGGTTTACAGGAAGCTGGTTATGATTTAGCTCCATTGGCAATCCGTTACTTCATCGTTGGTATCATCGTTATCACGATCCGTGGATTGTTGACGGAAAGAATTTACTTCCGTTTAGCAGGAATTAAGAAGTAGGAGGAATGAATATGGCTTACAGAAATATTAAGATTACAAAAGGTACATCTGGATTTGGTGGACCATTGATCATTGAACCTAATGAAACGAAAAACGTCGTATTGTGTGTAACTGGTCAGCAGATCAGCCCGATTGCTAAGAAAATCGCTGAAATGACTGGTTGTGAATTGGTTGACGGATTCTCGACAACTGTTCCAGATGAAAAAGTAGCCGTTGCGGTTGTTAACTGTGGTGGTACAGCTCGTTGTGGTGTTTACCCTCGTAAACGTATCCCGACTGTAAACGTTGAACCTGTTGGAAAAGCTGGACCTTTGGCTATGTACATTACAGAAGATATCTATGTATCTGATGTTAAGGAAGCTAACTTGAGCTATACAGATGAAACAAATGCATCGGGTGCTGCTACAGCTGCTGAAGAAATGGCTGCTGCTGATGCTGCTGCGGAAGCTGCTGAAACAAAAGCTGCTCCGGAAGCTGCAACAGACGAAAAGAAACCTGGCATCATCACTCGTGTTGGTATCGGTGTTGGTAAAGTCGTTAATAAATTCTTTGCGGCTGGACGTGAATCCATTGATACAGTTATCCGTAACATCCTGCCATTCATGGCATTTACTTCTACATTGTTAGGTATTATCTCCGCTTCCGGTTTAGGAAACGTTATTGCTAACACGATTTCTCCAATGTGTTCTACATTGCCAGGAATGTTAGTTATTTCCTTCATTTGTGGTCTGCCTTTCTTGTCACCAATCTTAGGACCTGGTGCTGTTATCGCACAGGTTGTTGGTACATTGTTAGGTGCTGAATTTGCTAAGAAACACATCCCTGCTCAGTATGCATTGCCAGCATTGTTCGCTATCGATGCACAGGTAGGTTGTGACTTCGTACCAGTTGGTCTGTCCTTAGGAGAAGCTGAACCGGATACGATCACATTAGGTGTTCCTGCTGTATTGTACAGCCGTGTTGTTACTGGACCGTTGTCTGTAATTATCGCATTCTTATTCAGCTTCGGACTGTATTCCTAATATCTATTGGAGCAATTAAGGATCCTGTCAAGGGATCCTTTTTTTATGCATATTTAATGAATTTTTTGATACAATAGTACGGGGAAGGTGAAGAGAAATGGCTATACCAAGAATGCGCCACTGTATGGAATGTGGAACCAAATTGGAAATGAAATACTTGAAATCGGAAGGCAAGGAGATTCCATATTGTCCGACATGTGAGGATTATCGTTTTCCGGTTTTTAATACAGCGGTCAGTATGATCGTAACCAACGAGACGAAAGACAAGATCTTATTGATCAAACAATACGGACGAGATATTTATATCCTGGTTGCCGGTTATGTGAATCAAGGAGAGGATGCTGAAGATGCGGTGGTCCGGGAAGTGAAAGAAGAAATGGATCTGGATGTTATTTCTCTGCATTTTAACCATAGTCATTATTATGCTCGTTCCAATACGCTGATGTTAAACTATACCGTAGTGGTAAAGGGGCAGACACCACATCCAAATGGGGAAATCGATCAGTGGAACTGGTTTACGGTGGATCAAGCTCGTAAGAATATTCATGATAAAAGTCTGGCACAGGCCTTTTTGTATGGATATTTAGATGGTGTCTATGATTTTGACCCATGTGATCATAAATACGATAAATAGTTTGACTTCAATAAAAGTGTGTTTTATACTTTATTTCGTAAAGGGAGTAGCTGGCACAGAATGTGTTTACAACTTCGTCAGTACGATTCGAAAGAATCCGGATTTGTGAGTAAATAGCGAGACTTTGCACAGTCTTTTGATGTGCGGTCTCGCTTTTTTTAGAGAGGCGGGAAAAGATGCAGGCATTATTACAAGTAGGATTATTGGTAATTGGTTTTGTGATGTTGGTCAAAGGCGCAGATATATTCGTAGATGGGGCTTCCGGTATTGCCGAAAAGTTCGGGATCCCGCAATTGATCATCGGTTTGACGATTGTGGCGATGGGAACCAGTGCCCCGGAAGCGGCTGTCAGTATTACCGCAGCTTTTAAGGGAAGTGCGGATATTACCATCGGAAATGTTGTCGGTAGTAATATTTTAAATATTCTGATCATTCTGGGAATCACATCTATCATTCGGACATTGAATGTCAAGGAATCATTGGTACGGGTTGAAATTCCATATATGCTAGGAATCTCGGCTTTAATGCTGATTCTAGGCATAAACGGTACCGTTTCCCGGATAGACGGCATCATTCTATGGATCTTCTTTTTGATCTTCTTATACTATTTATTGAAACAGGCTCAGAATGGAAAAGAAGAAGAGCTCATCCAGGAAAAACCGTTATGGGCCAATCTTATCTTTACGGTGCTGGGCATTGCCTGTATTGTAGCCGGCAGTAATATCAGCGTATCGGCTGCCAGCGCTTTGGCACGTATGTTTGGCATGAGTGAACGATTTATCGGTTTGACGATCGTGGCTTTGGGAACATCCTTGCCGGAGCTGATGACGTCCGTTATGGCAGCGCGAAAAGGAAATGCGGATATCGCTATCGGAAATATCGTCGGCAGCAACATCTTTAACTATCTGTTTGTGGTAGGAACCTCTGCTTTGATCATTCCAGTACCGTTCCAGTCGAAATTCATCGTGGATGCATCGATTGCGATCCTGGCAGCCGTGATTTTGTACTTCTGCTGCTGGAAAGACCGTCACCTGCAAAAAAAGGAAGGCCTTCTCATGCTGGCTTGTTACGCATTGTATTTTGGCTATTTATGTATTGTCTGAACTTTTCATAAAAGACTTGGTTACAAGTCTTTTTTTCATGGGCTGAAATGGTATAATAACCAAGTGGAGAAAAATATGCAGGAAAACTTATTCTTTGGATCACAGGAAGACAATCGACCATTAGCTGACCGGATGCGTCCGGAAACACTGGAGGAATATGTAGGTCAGCAGCATTTAGTGGCACCCGATAAGATCCTGTGGCAGATGATCGAACATGATAAAGTGACATCCATGATCTTCTGGGGGCCTCCGGGAGTCGGAAAGACAACACTGGCCAGGATCATTGCCAATCAGACACAAAGCCATTTTGTGACCTTTTCGGCAGTGACCAGCGGAATCAAGGAAATCAAACAGGTGATGGCACAGGCTTCGCAGCGAAAGAACTTTGGGCAGAATACGATCGTATTCGTCGACGAGATCCATCGTTTTAATAAAGCGCAGCAGGATGCCTTTTTGCCATATGTCGAGCAGGGAAGCATCATTTTGATCGGTGCCACGACAGAGAATCCGAGCTTTGAAGTCAACAGCGCCCTTTTATCCCGCTGTCGTGTGTTTGTTCTGAACTCTTTAGAACAGGAAGATATTACCAAATTGATCAAACGGGCCATTACCAGCCCAAAGGGACTGGCCGATCTGCGGATCGATATCAAAGAGGAAGACATTGATGCCATTGCGGCCTTTGCGGGTGGCGATGCGCGTTTTGCGTTAAATACACTGGAAATGGTTGTCTACAACAGTCCATCCGATATTGACGGGATCCATGTCTCCCAGGAGATTTTGAAACAATGTCTGCAAAGACGGTCTTTACTCTACGATAAACAAGGCGAAGAACACTACAACATCATCTCGGCACTGCATAAGAGCATGCGCAACAGCGATGTGCAGGCATCGATCTACTGGCTGGCCCGCATGCTGGAAGCCGGCGAAAATCCGCTTTATGTAGCACGTCGGGTGGTTCGTTTTGCCAGTGAGGACATCGGAATGGCCGATAGCCGGGCTCTTGAAATCTGCATTGCTGCCTATCAGGCATGTCATTATATCGGGATGCCGGAATGCAGTGTACATCTGACCCATGCGGTGACATATTGTGCCCTGGCACCTAAATCCAATGCGTTGGATGTAGCCTACATGACAGCGAAAAAAGATGCCATTGAAACTTTGCAGGAACCGGTTCCTTTACAAATCCGAAATGCACCGACCAAACTGATGAAGGAACTTGGCTATGGCAAGGATTATGAATATTCGCACGATTATGAGTATCGGATGACGGATATGCAGTGTCTGCCGGATGCACTGGTGGACAGAGAGTACTATAAGCCAAATGCGATTGGCTCGGAAGTGAAAGTACAAAAGCGCATGGAACAGATCAAACAGATCAAAAAGATGGTCCATGAAAAGAAGAATAAATAGGAGTTTGTATGATACGCAAGATACATTCGTTAGAAGAAACACAGGCCTTTGCCCAAGAGCTTGCCGGTCTGTGTAAGGATACAATCATCACCATTACCCTGGATGGGGATCTGGGGGCCGGGAAGACGACCTGGACGCAGAGCTTTGGAAAAGCACTGGGTGTGAAAACAGTCATCAATTCACCGACCTTTACCATTTTAAAATCGTATAAACAAGCCAATGGCCAGCCGTTTCATCACATGGATGCGTATCGGTTAGAATCCATGAGCCAGGATCTTGGCTTTGAGGATTGTTTTGATGAAGGCATTACGGTGGTAGAATGGGCCGATTTTATCCGGGATCAGATTCCGGAGGATCATATCTCTATTCGCATCGAGGAAGGCATCGATGAAAACCGGACGGTTGAAATCGAAGGAACCGGGCCGGTATCGAAACAGATTGTGGGGGAATTGGAATGATTCGTTTATGTATGGACAGTGCCTACAAAAACCTTGTGTTAGGCATATATGAAGATAAAAAGCTGTTAAAAGGCATCGCAAAAGAGGCCTTTAAACGGCAGAGCGAAGAAATATTTGTGGAATTGAATCAACTGCTGGATAGTTTGCATCTGCGCTATAAGGATATTGATTGTGTCACCATTACCGATGGTCCGGGCTCTTATACGGGGATCCGGATTGCGATGACCATCGCCAAGGTGCTGTGTACCCAGATGCATATTCCTCTGGAGTGCATTTCTACGATGCAGCTCTATGCCGGCATGGATCCACATGCCAATGTAATCCTGGATGCACGCAGTAAACGGGCTTATGCTGCTCATCTTGAAAATGGAGTGATTATAGGCAAGACCCGGATTTTGACACTGGAACAGCTGCCGGCTTTTTTGGATGCGCATCCGGGTACTCTATACGGGGACGGATATCTGCTGGATCAGACAGTTCAGGCATCCGACTACCTGAAAAACTTTGTAGAAGTACCATCTCGATCGATTGACAATATTCATGCTCTGGTGCCGCAGTATTTAAAAGAGAACGACGCCTATAAAAAAGTATGATCGTCGAGAAGATGCAGGAAATCGATCTGCCTCGGGTAGCCCAACTGGAAGCCTTGTGCTTTCGTTATCACTGGTCATTGGAGCAGTGCATTGATGAATATAAACACAATCCGTATTCCGTAGGCTTTCTGGTCAAAGAGGCAGAGGAAATATTCGGCTATGCCTTTTTATGGGAGCAGTATGATATTTGTCAGCTGAGCCGGATCGGGATAGACCCAAAGTACAGACATAAAAAGGCTGCTAC
>DGUK01000023.1 GCA_002394635.1 Faecalitalea sp. UBA4312 | reverse complement strand
AAGGCGCTGGCCGGCATGATTGCCGAGAGCGTTGGACGTAAAGTGGTCTTTGAACTACCGGATGAAACAGAAAGAAAGGGATATTCCACCGCAACCAAAGCCATCCTGGATACCACGAAAGTACAAAAGCTTGGATGGGAACCTTTGTATACAATGGAACAGGGAATCCGCCGTACCATTGAGATATTAAAGGAAACAGAATGACACGGATCGATATCGATGAGAACTATTTGACGGAACGCATAAAAAAAGATATCGTAGTATTGGCGATTATTAGAAAAGGGCAGGATTATGACACGAATTGGTTTTTTTAATTTTTTGATCAATGTATTGACCGCAGCTATTCTTTTGATTGTGTTTCCGTTTGATGCATTTTTTCCAAAGAGATTATTTGTGGTCTATTGTATTATGCAGATATTGATCGGCAGATATCAGAATACGGTATTACTGGTATGGGATGAGATCAAGCTATGCATACAAAGTCATTTCTGGTTCTTTATCATTGGAACATTGATTATTTATCCGGATTATCCGCAGGATACATGGATCTTATTGTTGTTTACTGCAGCCTGTTTCTTTTTCTCGGTCTTTTTTGCCAGAAATACGCGGATCTGGTTTCGAAATCAATTTAAAAGAAGGGTTTGTGTCATCGGGATGGGGGCTTCGGCTTCCAAACTGATGGGCGTTGTGCACACAAACCGTTTTTCATTGTTAGACCTGAAATGTTTCATTGATTGTAATCATTCGACCTTCTTTGAGAATGTGCATTATCAGAACTGCATGATCCCGCAGGATCAAACCATCCTGCCGCTCGATCAACTGGAAATGGCATTAAAAAAATATCAGATTGATACCGTGATTGTGGCGATTACCGAAATGGATCGTGAAGATATGCAAAGGATCGTCAATCGTGTCAAGGATAAAGTGACCGATATCATGTATTTGCCACAGATGACCAATCTGGTGACATTCGATACCAAGTTCAAGGATTTTGACGGATTGATCTTGATATCCAGCAGTCATGGACCGATGAAGTTGATGTCGATCATCTCCAAGCGGATTTTGGATATCGTTATATCCTTAGCGGGGATGTTGATGTTGATCCCACTGACGGTGTTTGTGTTCTTTAAGAATCGTTCACAGGGAGATACAGACCCGATCTTCTTTAAACAAGATCGGATCGGAAAGAATGGAAAAGTATTTCAAATCTACAAATATCGTACCATGGTACCGAATGCCGATCAGATCCTGGAAGAGATGATGGCCAAGGATCCTGCCATCCGGGAAGAGTATGAAATTAATAAAAAGCTGGAAAACGATCCGAGAATTACCAAGGCCGGTGAGTTTTTGCGTGAGAAAAGTCTGGATGAATTTCCTCAGTTTATCAATGTGTTAAAAGGACAGATGTCTTTGATCGGACCGCGCCCGTATCTGGAACGGGAAATCGAGGATATGGGAGAGTATTATGATATTGTAATTCAGTCTAAACCGGGGCTGACCGGTATGTGGCAGACACATGGTCGCAGCGATGTGGATTTCCAGACGCGTCTGGAACTGGATGATTATTATGTACACAACTGGAATTTCTGGATGGATGTTACTCTGTTTGTGAAGACCGTTCGAATTGTACTATATGGAAGTGGAGCAAGATAATGGATAATGTAAAAATTATTGTGGCGACGCATAAGGCTTATCGAATGCCAAAAGATCCGATGTATCTGCCTTTGCATGTAGGAGCACATGGAAAATCGTTGGATCTTGAATATGTCAAGGATGATATCGGAGATAATATTTCGGAAAAAAATCCGTATTATTGTGAGCTGACGGGTTTATACTGGGCCTGGAAGCATGTTCATGCCTCTTATATCGGACTGGTTCATTACCGTCGTTATTTCAAGGGGACGACCCCGTCAAAAGACAAATTTGAACAAGTGCTCAAAGAAGTGGAAATTCGTCAATATATACCAAAAATAAAGGTATTTGTACCAAAAAAACGAAATTACTATATTGAAACGCTATACACGCATTATGCGCATACACATTATGCGGAACACCTGGATAAGACCCGACAGATCCTGGAAAACAAATACCCGGAATATGTTCCATATTATGACAAGGTCGTACAGCAGACCCATGGCTATATGTTCAATATGATGATCATGGAGCATGATCTGCTGGATATGTATTGTACATGGTTGTTTGATATTCTGGGGCAGCTGGAAACAAAGGTGGATACAGCAAAGCTGTCGGCTTTTCAATCACGTTTCTATGGCCGGGTCAGCGAGATCATCTTTAATGCCTGGCTGGCATATCAGATCGATCAGGGTACGATCCGTAACGATGAAATCAAAGAGCTTCCTTTATTACAAATGGAATCGACAAACTGGATCAAAAAAGGCGGCTCATTTATAAAAGCCAAATTCTTTCATAAGAAATATGAGGGCAGCTTTTAGAAAGGAATAGCTATGAATATCGCAATTATTATTGCCGGTGGTTCCGGTTCAAGAATGGGGCAGGACATCCCGAAGCAGTTTATTAATGTCTATGATAAACCGGTGTTGATCTATACGCTGGAGGGGTTTCAGAAACATCCGCAGATTGATGCCATCGAAGTCGTATGTATTGACGGCTGGCATGATATTGTGTGGGCCTACGCCAAACAATTCAATATCGATAAACTAAAATGGATCGTATCCGGAGGCCATACCGGTCAGGAATCTATACGTAACGGTGTCTATCATCTGGAAGGGATTGCCAAGGATGATGACAATATCATCATTCATGACGGCATTCGCCCGTTGGTCGATGAAACCGTTTTGTCGGATCTGATCATCAAATGTAACAAATATGGCAATGCGGTGACATCTATGCCATATAATGAACAGATCTTTATCGTTGATGATGAGATTTCCACAGTACAGTATATTCCAAGAGAAACATTACGTCGTGTGGCGACACCACAGGCCTATAAATTTAAAAAGCTGGACTGGGCGTATCACGAGGCTTTTGAAAAAGAAATCGGTATTTATGGATCTTCTTATACAAATACCATGATGGTGGAACTGGGAGAACGTTTATACTTTGCGGCTGGTTCCGATAAGAATATCAAACTGACCACAAAGGATGATCTGGAAATGTTTAAGGCATATTTGAAATCCGATAAGGATAACTGGTTAAAGTAGGTGAAAGAATGGATAAGACATTAACGATCTCTGTGGCTGCCTATAATGTGGAACCGTTTTTGAAAAAATGTCTGGATTCCCTGGTTGTCGATGAAGTTCTTGAGGATCTGGATGTAATTATTGAGAATGACGGTTCTAAGGACAAAACTGCACAGATCGCAAACGAATACGTGGAAATGTATCCGGATTCCTTCCGGCTGATCAATAAGGAAAACGGCGGCTATGGCTCCACTATCAATCAGAGCATTAAGCTGGCCAGAGGGAAATATTTTAAACTGCTGGATGGGGATGACTGGTTTGAAAAAGATGGCTTGATTTCTTTGATCCGGCGACTGAAAAAGCTGGATAGTGATTGTGTCATTACGCGCTTTAACAAGGTAAAGGATGAAACATTCACTTATGAAGAAGTCGTTCCGGCCTACCATCCGTTAGAAGGGAATATTGTCAAGGTGGCGGCGATAAAAAAGCCGGTGATTTTTGGCCATTGGCAGTTAACTGTGAAAACTGAGCATCTAAAACATGAGAACATTTCCTTACCTGAGCATATGTTTTATACGGATCAGCTGTTTGTGGTCCATTCTTTATCTGGTATAGAAACGATTTCCTTTTTGGATTTTCCGGTCTATTCTTATCGGGTTGGCCGGGATGGACAAACAGTCAGTCGTCAAAGCCGGATCAAGAATGCAGACCAGGCGGTCACTGTCTTTAAATATATATTGGATGTATACAGCGAAAAGGTCGAACAAGGAAAATCAAATCCGGTATTGCAGGCCAGAGTCGCGCGATACTATCACTATGTCATAAAGACCTTATTGTTGCTGCCGAGATCCATGAACGCATTTAAGCAGTTGATCAGCCTGGAAAAATATACAAAAGAGAAGTCCCCTGCAATCTATAAGGATGTATTTACGATGGGCCGGCCTGTTTCTGTTTTAAGAATGACAGGGTATCTGGTCTATTTCTATGTAGGTGGGAAAATAAAGAATTGGGAATAACAATGAAAAAAATATTAACAATATCTATTGCAGCATACAATGTAGAGAAATTTATTCATCAGACACTGGATTCTTTATCGATTCCGGAAGTGATGGATCAGCTCGAAGTGATTATTGAAAATGATGGATCGAAGGATTCGACAGCCTCTATCGTGCAGGACTATGTTGATAAATATCCACAGACGTTCCGATTGATCAATAAGCCCAACGGTGGGTATGGTTCAACGGTCAATCGCAGTATGACAGAGGCCACCGGCAAGTATTTTAAACTGCTGGACGGCGATGACTGGGTAGATCCAAAAGGTTTGCAGCATCTGGTGGAACTGTTGGAAAACTGTGACTCCGACTGGGTGATGTCCCGGCGTTTTGACGCTGTTGAAGGACAGCCGTTAAAGGAGCATATTCCGACCTGGGCTAAATACGAAGGACAGACATTGCGGATGAAAGAGTATGAAGGTAACTTTTATCCGGGTATCTGGCACACTACGGTAAAAACCGAATTGTTGCAGAAACTGCATTTTCAATTACCGGAGCATACGCTATATACCGATCAGCTGTTTATTGCCTATATGATGCCCTATGTGGACACGATAACGTGTGATGCCACACCGGTCTACTGTTACAGGCAGGGACGGGATGAGCAAAGTGTATCCAAGGCCAGCATGATCCGGAATTATAAAGATGAATTAAAGGTCCTGCATCTATTGGTGGATTACTATCATGATTGTCCGGCCATTACGGATGAAAACCGTAAACCGGTATTAAGTCGTTTTAAGTACTATTATAAGTATGGAATGGCATCTTTGCTGCTGGTGCCGAAATCTACGGGAATGTATAAAAATATCCGGGAGATCGAACAAAAGGCCAAGTTTTTAACACCGGATCTGTATAAAATCTCTACAGAAGGAGATATTCGTATCCGTTTGATGCATTGGACCGGTGGAAGGGCCTATTGGCTCGTCAAAGGGAAATAATGAAGGAAGAGGGTGATGTCAATGAAGGAAAAAGAAATAGGAACCATCTATGAAAATGTAGAAGAGACCAATATCACATGCCGGCAGATCCTTTTCGTGCTCCGACGGGACTTCCTGAAGGTCATCGCCATTGTTCTTCTTGGCTTTGGCCTTGTGACGGGTTCCGCGCTTGTACGTCCCAAAACATATGCCAGTGAAGGGATCCTTTATTTTTCATCGGTCGATCAACAGGGAAACGCGTTGACCGAGGATCAGAAGACGACCAATATCGATCTGATCTATAATGTGAAGCACTATATGATGAAGGATTCTATTTCCAAAGAGTTGATGGAACTGACAGGCTATGATAAACAGACATTGCGAAACAATCTGATCATAGTTCCAAAAACGAATTCTGGGGATGCTATGAATTCTTATGTGATCGTTCGTGGAAAAGCATTTACTCCGGAAATGGCATATCAGTTAACACAAAAGGCCATGGATGCATATATCACCAATATATCCAAAGAAACATATGTAGATGTGCAGATAGCTGAACAGCCGACCGTCAATCCTGTGCCATTTACTCCCATTATGCATATTTTCTATCTGGTGGGCGCAGCAGCGGGAATTGCTTTAAGCTTGTTATATGTGATCATTCGCATTAATACCGATCCTCGCTTGTATTTTGTGCAGGATGCCGAGGCCTATCTGGGACTGCCTGTTATCAACATTGAAGACCAGTCTTTACGCACACAGGTCAAGCATTCCTTTACAAATCAGGAAAATCGAAAGATCTGCGTGATCCATGCGCCGGATCTTGAAATGACCGACCTGGTAGAAAAAATGACGGATATGGATGTTTCGGCTGTATCGACCGATGCAGTGGATGCGATGGTAGAACAGGGGCGAAATGCTGATCTGCTGGTGCTGGCTATCAGCCGAGAAAAATCCAATAAAAAGAAATTAAAAAAGACGATCCAAACGGTAGATCGTCTGATTCCAACACCCATGATCGGGGTGTATATGAAATAACGAAAGGAGGATGTCATATGAAACAGCAGAAATCCATCAAGATGAATTTTATAATGAATGCATTGTTGACAATGTCTGCCTTTATTTTTCCATTGATCACGTTTCCGTATGTTTCAACCATTCTGACACCGACACGTTATGGTACCGTGCAGTTCGCGACATCGGTCATTTCCTACTTTAATATGTTTGCCCAGCTGGGAATTCCAACCTATGGGATCCGGGCTGTGGCTCAGGTTCGGGACGATAAGGAGAAACTGTCAAGGACTGTACAGGAATTGTTCCTGATCAACTTTGCGATTGGATGTGTCTCCTATATTATCTTTTTTATTATGTTGGGGACCATTCCGAGAATGTCTGCCGAGAAACCTTTGTTCCTGATAACAAGTTTGATGATCATATTCAGTTGTTTCGGAATGGAATGGCTGTATAAAGGACTGGAGCAGTATACGTATATTACGATTCGTTCTATTCTGTTTAAGTTTATTGCACTGCTGGGGATGTTTGCCCTGATCCATACCAAGGAAGACTATGTGATATACGGGGCGATTTCTATCTTTGCGGCCAGTGCATCCAATATATTGAATTTTATAAATGCACACCGCTATATTTCCTTCCGGCCGACAGGCAGCTACAATTTCAAAAAACATTTGAAAGCAGTCATGGTCTTTTTTGCGATGGCTTGTGCCACTACGGTATATACCCATCTGGATACGGTCATGCTGGGCTTTATGAAAACGGATGCTGATGTTGGTTACTATAATGCGGCTGTAAAGATCAAGACTATATTGGTCAGTGTTGTTACATCGCTGGGAGCGGTCTTGCTGCCACGTGCTTCTTATTATATCAATCTAGGTAAGAAGGATGAATTCTTACGGATCACAAAAAAAGCACTCAATTTTGTGTGGATCGTAGCTTTGCCGTTAACCGTTTATTTTATCTTCTTTGCCAGGGAGGGAATTTATTTTCTTTCGTCCAATGATTTTACAGGGGCGATCGAACCGATGCAGTTGATCATGCCGACCGTCGTATTCATTGGTTTGACCAATATTATGGGAATCCAGATTTTAGTTCCGATTGGAAAGGAACGCTTTGTTCTGTATTCCGAGATTGCCGGTGCGGTGGTTGATTTTATCATTAATCTGCTGCTGATCCCGAGAATGGCCTCCAGCGGAGCAGCCATTGGCACACTGGCTGCAGAAATAGTTGTCTGGATCGTTCAGTTTTACTACACAAAGGATATTGTGGCAGAAGTATATAAGAAGATCCATTACCGTTCATTGATCTTGGGAATTGCTGGTGGCAGTATACTGGCCTTGCCGGTAAAACAGCTACAGTTGATAGAGAGCGTACGATGGAACAGTTTTATCGTTATTGCAATTTCAGGAATGATCTTTTTTGGAGTCTATGGACTTGTGTTGACATTGACCAAGGAACCGTTGGTCATTGAGATAGAAAATCAGATTTTCGGAAAAATAAGGAGAAAAGCATGAAGTATGATTATTTAGTTGTAGGGACCGGATTATTCGGGTCGGTCTTTGCCCAGCAGGCAGCCAGCTATGGTAAAAAGGTATTGATAGTCGATCGCCGAGACCATATTGCCGGAAATGTCTACACCCGGAAGGTGGAGGGAATCAATTTCCATCAATATGGAGCCCATATCTTCCATACCAACAACAAGGAAGTCTGGCAGTATGTAAACCAGTTTGCCGAATTTAACCGGTTTACCAACAGTCCGGTAGCCAATTATAAAGGAGAGCTCTATTCCATGCCTTTTAATATGTACACGTTCAATAAGATGTGGGGCGTGGTTACACCGCAGGAGGCTATGGAGAAGATCGATGAGCAGCGAAAAGAGGTACAGGGAGAACCAAAAAACCTTGAGGAACAGGCCATTTCCTTAGTCGGCCGGGATATTTATGAAAAGCTTGTTAAAGGATATACAGAGAAGCAATGGGGCCGTGACTGCAAAGATCTGCCGGCTTTCATTATCAAGCGTCTGCCGGTCCGATTCACATTCGACAATAATTATTTCAACGCTTTGTACCAGGGAATTCCTATGGGTGGTTATACCCAAATGGTGGAAAAGATGATTGCCGGTATCGAAGTGCGTTTGAATGTGGACTATCTTGAGAATAAAGAAGAGCTGGATGCTTTGGCCGATACGGTGGTATATACCGGTGCCATCGATGCTTATTTCCATTACGCACTGGGAAATCTTGAATATCGTTCGGTCCGCTTTGAAAATGAAATCCTCGATATGCCGAACTTCCAGGGAAATGCGGCCGTTAACTATACTGACCGGGAAACACCATGGACACGGATCATCGAACACAAATGGTTTGAATTCGGTAAGGATGAAGAAGGCAAGGATCTGCCGAAAACGATCATTTCCAGAGAATACAGCAGCGAGTGGAAACCAGGCGATGAACCATATTATCCGGTCAACGATAAGAAAAACAGTGAATTATACGCAAAGTATAAAGAATTAGCAGATAAAGAAGAAAATGTCCGCTTTGGAGGAAGACTGGGAGAATACAAGTATTATGATATGGATGCAGTCATCGCATCCGCATTGGCATTCAGTAAAAAAGAGTTAGGATAGTATATGATGAAAAGAATAGTAGAGGGCATACAACTGGATCGGTTGAGTATGTTGGATCTATGGTATATCATTCCTTTTTCGGTATGGTTGATCCTTAGTTGTTTCAGCATATCCTTTTACTATACTTTTTTTTCTACTTATTTTGTCCTGGTCAACTGTCTATGTGCCTGGATCCTTTTGACAAGAGAGATATTTCTTCTGTCCTGGGCAAGAAAAAAGGACCTGCATGTACTGCTTCTGACGATTGTGATCATGTCGCTGTTCTTTCAAAATAAGAATTATGTGCTGATGACACTGATCCTCATTATCTTTTGTATGCGCAATACGGATCTTAAAAAGATCGGATGGATCGTTTTTCTGATTACAGGAGCTTGTTTTCTGGCAATTGTGGTCAGTTCGAAAGTAGGAATCATTCAGGATTTTGTAGAAGCCGGAAGAAATCGTCATTATTTAGGATTTCGTTATTCTCTCTATGGACCGACGATCTATTTTAACTTATGTGCCTTGTTGATCTATTTACGGAAAACAAAGATCCATTGGTTGACTTTGTGCCTTATGCTGGCAGGGAATATCCTCTTATATAAGCTGACAGATGCCCGGTTATGTTTTGGGTTTACTGTCATTCTGCTTGTAATGGCAGGTATCTATAAAAAAAGTTATCATAGGCTGAAAGAATGGAACTGGATATATTGGTTGATGGCAGCTTCTTTTATCGGGTGTTTGATCGTGACCTTTGTGTTGATAAGGATCTATGATCCTTCCCATGAGATGCTGGCAAAGATCAACAGTCTTTTCGGTAACCGCCTGGGATACATAAAAGAATCCATACGCCGATACGGCTTTACCTGGCTGCCGCAGACTATACAGTGGGTAGGCAACGGGCTGAACATGGAAGGGGTTCAGTCTGCTAAGGAATATTTGTATGTGGATAACTTTTATATTCATTATCTTCAGCAGTTCGGTGTTGTCATTTTCTCCATCATTACGGCTATGGTCACAAAGCTGCTGGTTACATGTAAGAAATACAAAGATCTGTACCTGGCTTCCATTGTCAGCTTGTTGTGCTTACATGGAATCGTAGATGATCTGCTGTTCGCGGTGTATTATAATGCGTTCTTTATGATCAGTGTATACACATTTACCGACTCTAAAAAATTGAATATGATATATCAATGTTTGATGGTTGGATCCTATGCCTGGATCTTTTACATGATGGCCCGCTATTTTATGTTGTCAGTATGAAGGAGATACTATGCTGGAAAAGATAGAAAAAAACCTATGGGATATCTGGTTTTTGATTCCTTTCAGTATCTGGTTATGGTTTAATACATTGAATTCGACATTTTACTGTGCCGGGTATGGAGATGACTTTTTCCGTAATTTGTTATTTTGGACCGTCATCGTGTTAAGTCTGCGGGAAATCTTTATGTTGAAGAAGGTTTCCATACCACAGTTACTGGGTGCCTTGATCGTTTTGGAGATGATCATTCTTCTGTTGATGAATAATCGGATGAATATAGCAGTCCTGTTGTATATCATCTACTGCATGCGGAATACGGATTATAAAAAAGTATTGTGGGTTACGTTTGTGGTTGCCGGCATAGCCTTGTTGTATACAGTACTGTCCAGTGAGACAGGAAGGATCGAAGATTATGTTGCCGTTCAATCCGGGAATCGTGTCCGCCACTATCTTGGTTTTTTGTATGCTTTATATGCTCCGACCATTTTTCTAAATATATCTGCCATCTGGATTTATCTGCGACAGAGAAAAATCACCTGGATGGAGCTTTCTGCCATCATAGCAGGCAGTGTTGTCCTGTATCTAGCGACAAAAAGCCGTTTTGCTGTGTTGATGAATCTCTTGTTGGTGGGTCTGGCTTTTTTGTTAAAGACGTACGATGGTTTCGAGAAAAAGTGGATCTACCGTATACTTTCGTTTTCATTTATCGCTTGTACTCTCTTTAGCTTTTATGTAACAATAAAGTATAATGATCAATATACTGTATGGGCCAAGCTGAATACTTTATTGAACAATCGTTTGTATTATGGGCAGGAATCCCTGCACCTGTATGGGATCGATCCATTCCCGCAGGCAATCCATTTCGTAGGAGGTGGACTGTCAGCTTCCGGTGCCAAATCGTCTGCCCCTTATTTCTATGTAGATAACTTTTATATTCATTATACACAGATGTACGGAACCCTGTTTTTTTCATTGCTGGGCTTTTGCATCACAGCTCGTCTTTGGATAAACGAGAAACGAAAGGATCTGTGGTTGTCGGCCTTGTTGTCGTTTTTCTGTATCCATGGAATTGTGGATGACTTATTATGGCCGGTTTATTATAATGCATTCTTCATGAGTGCTACATACTTGATGAATGGGCAGGATATTCACCATAAGCTTCTGCAACGGGTTGTTCGCATTCTCGTCTTTGCAACGACCGTCTGTATGGTTTATTTTATCTTGTATAGTCTGATCCACGGCGTCAGTCTGTTTCAATAGGGAGGAGCAAGAATATGAAGGTTTGTCTGGTAAGTTCGTCCGGCGGACATTTAACTCAGCTATATATGTTAAAGCCTTTCTGGAAGAATAAAGAACGTTTCTGGGTCACTTTTGATAAAGTGGACGCAAGAAGTCTTTTAAAAGAAGAACGCATGATTCCTTGTTATTATCCGACCAACCGTTCTTTAAAAGCCTTGTTGATCAATACGCGACTGGCCTTGAAAACATTACGAAAGGAAAAACCGGATCTGATCATATCTACCGGCGCGGCCATAGCAGTCCCTTTCTTCTATGTAGGAAAGCTCTTTGGTGCCAAATGTGTCTATATCGAAGTTTATGACCGTATTGATAGACCGACATTAACAGGTCGTCTGGTCCATCCGGTGACCGACTTATTTATCGTACAGTGGAAAGAAATGGAAAAGGTATATAGGAAGGCCGTATATATCGGCAGTATATTTTAAAGTGGAGAGAAGCTATGATTTTTGTGACAGTGGGGACGCATGAACAGCCGTTTGATCGCTTGGTTTCGGAAATAGACCGATTAGTTGAACAAGCCTTCATTACTGAAGAAGTGATCATACAGACAGGATTCTGTACGTATAAGCCAAAGTATTGTACCCACAGCAGGCTGTATCCTTATGAACAAATGGTGGATTTTAACCAACGAGCACGGATCGTTATTACCCATGGTGGACCCTCTAGTTTTATTATGCCGCTGCAAATGGGAAAAATACCGATCGTGGTACCGAGGCAGAAGAGTTTTGAAGAGCATGTCAACGATCACCAGCTGTCATTTGCCCGCTATGTGGAAACACATCAAAAGAATATTATAGTCGTTGAAGACATTGCGGACCTGAAGACCGTCATTGAAAACTATGATACGCTGACAAGGGCTATGAGCGCATCGCTTGGAAGTAATAATCAGCAGTTTAATGAAAAATTAGAGAAATTGGTCAACCGGTTATTTTAAGAGGTATGAAGTTATGAAAAATGTGCAGTTAAAGAAATTTTTAAAGGCAACTGTATGTAAACCTTTTTCTTTGTTGAATAAAATTGTCGGCAAACGGGATGATATTGTACTGTTTTATTCTGCTAACGGTGGTATTGATTTCAATCTGAAACCGGTTTTTGAATATCTGCTGACACATCACTATAATCAGCATTATAAGATCTACTGCGGGATCCGGGATATGAGCTATAAAGGTACAGAAGCCTTTCATGTGAAATACATATCCAGGCTCCGCTCTTTTTTCGTTTTACTTCGTTCGAAACATGTGTTTTATTCTGCAGGGCAGATTCCAGTCAAACCGACAAAAGACCAATGTGTCATGCATCTGACACATGGAGCGGTTTATTATAAGACGATGGGGCATTTAAGCAATATCAATAATGGAGATGAATACTTTTTTAATAAGATGATCACAACGTGTGAGCTCTTTCGTCCTATCTTGAAAAAAGCATATCTGTGCAAGGATGAAGATATTTTCATTTGTAATGAACCAATGACAGATGTCTTTTTTCAGGATACAAAACCATATGATCTGCAGGGCTATGACAAGGTTCTGTTGTGGCTGCCGACCTTTCGCCAATCTGAAGCGTTGGGTTATGATAATTCTTCTTCTACGGATCCACTACTGATTTTTAAAGAATCAGACTATGAAAAGCTGAATGCGTTTCTGAAAGAAAAGAATATCTTGGTTATTGTCAAACTGCATCCGGCCCAGACTTTATTCAGGTACAGGGAACAGAAGTATTCACATCTGTACTTATATTCCAATACTGATTTCGTAAAAGAAGGATGGGAACTGTATCCTCTTTTAAAACAGGTGGATGCTTTGATTGGAGACTATTCATCGATTTCTCTGCAGTATTTATTATTAAACAAGCCGATGGCTTTCGTTATTCCGGATATAGAAGATTATGCTCGACAGAGAGGGTTTGTGTTTGAAGAGCCTATGGAGTATATGCCGGGGCATAAGATCCAAAAGAAAGAGGATTTTTATTTGTTTATTGAGGATATCGCCGGAAAAAGAGATCCATATCGAAAGGAAAGAGAGCAGATACGAGATCGTATCCATCGCTATAAGGATGGCAATGCCTGCCGGCGGATCTTAGAAATGAGCGGGATCCATGAATGAAGACAATTTCCAGGGATTAATCCATTAGTGCAGTCTATGTTTAGTTATAAAGATAGGTCCGCTGACCGAGTAAAATAGAATACTGGAATTGGATCCACAACATGGGGAATCCGTAACCTGTACAGTATGTATGGAAAGCTTTACTGGAAACAGGGACTGATGTATATTATTTTGACAAGGTTTATTGTTAGATAACTTGTGGCAGTGTATAGACGATATAAAAAGATCATCATTGGAGGTAAGGTATGACAGTAGAAAACGATCCGGTGGATATTGTGATGACCTGGGTGGATGGCAATGATCCCGCATGGTTAAAGGAAAAAATGGCGTATTCACCTCAACATAAAACATTTAAGGCTGCTTCCAGCAATGTACGTTTTCGTGACTGGGATAATGTACAATACATATTCCGAGGCATTGAAAAGTTTATGCCCTGGGTCCATAAGGTCTATTTTGTGACATGGGGCCATGTTCCGGCATGGTTAAATACAGATTATGAAAAGCTGGTTGTGGTAAACCATAAGGATTTCATACCGGAAAAGTATTTACCTACGTTCAATACGAATGCGATCGAACTGAATTTTCACCGGATTCCGGGGTTATCGGAATGTTTTATTGATTTCAATGATGACATGTTTGTGATCGGGCCTACAAAGAAAGAAGATTTTTTTGTCGACGGAAAGCCGTGTACTACTGCTGTTCTCTCACCGTATCCGATCAATCCAAATGGAATTGCAGCATTGGAAACCAATAATATGGAAATAATCAATCAATATTTTTCTGTGAAAGATATTAAAAAGAATAAGAAAAAATGGATAAACAGGAAATATGGAAAAAAGGTATTGCGCACGCTTATTTTTATGCATTTTTCTACCATTCTGGGTATTTTTGAACCACATACCCAGCACAGCTTCAAAAAATCAACGTATGAGACAATCTGGAAAAAGGAAGCGAAGCTTTTGGATGCAACCTCTAGTCATAAGTTTCGTACAAAGGAGGATGTGACGGACTGGTTGATTCGACATTGGCAGATCATGGAAGGTGATTTTGAACCAAGACGGATGGATTTTGAACAATTGTATACACTGCCTGATGAAGAAAAGGCTGTTTTAGAACGATTGAAGAACCCAGGTCCGGTACGTCTGATCTGTATCAATGACAGCCTGGATATCGAAGATTTCGAACGAATGAAAGAAACGATCAAGAAGGGGCTGAATGAACTGCTGCCGGAAAAGTCCGGCTTTGAACGATAGAAAGAGGTGCCATGAAAACATCTGTCATAATCCCTGTCTATAATGGGGAAAAACATTTACATTCCTGTTTCCAGAGAATGGAACAGCAGACAACACAAGATTTTGAAATGATCTATGTCGATGACGGATCCACGGACGGCACGGCCAATCTTCTGGATACGTATGCACTGGACAAGAAAAATGTTTCTGTGATCCATCAGAAGAATAAAGGCGTTTCCGGGGCCCGAAATACGGGATTGGAACATGTACATGGAGAGTACGTGATGTTCTTTGATGTGGATGATACCTGGGATCGGCATATGATCGAAGATATGACGTGCCTTATGGAAAGAACGAAGGGTACATTGGGTATCTGCGGTTATCAGGAAAAAGAAGATACTGTCACATTTACGTTTCGTCCATCGCAGAAAAGATATTCGCAGGCAGACCTGATCGAACATATTTTAAAACGGCATGACATTCACTGCAGTCTCTGGAATAAGATTTTTAGTGTCCGAAAGATACGAACGCATGCTATTCGTTTTGATGAAAGTATATCCATTGGGGAGGATATGTTGTTCTTGCTGCAGTACTGTTCCTATGTAGATACAGCGTTTGCGCTCAAAGCGTGCTACTATACTTACCAGAAAAATATAGATAGCGCGATGTTTTCCTTTAAAAAGGAAAAAAGCTTTCAAGAGAGCTGGCTGACGGAATGGGATGCCATTAGAAAAGCAGAATACGTATTAGATACGATGGGGTATCCATTATCCTTTCTATTGGAAAAGAAAGTCAATGTAGCCAATAAGATCTTATATTTGATGGGTGTCTTTCATTATAAAGATCCGCGAATGGAAAAGGAACTGGTATATACCATTCGTCAACATTGGAAAGCATATATGAAAACCAATTTGTCTTTAGTGCGAAAAGGCAGCATTACACTCAATGCCATCTCGCCACGAATGTGTCGCTGGATCAAAACGATCCGGGATCGATAATAAAGGAAGGAGCGATTCTCAATGAGAAAAAAGGTTGGGATCTGTACATTATATGACAATGAGAATATTGGGAATCGTCTTCAGAACTATGCGGTACAGTTTATTCTGGAACAGATGGGCTGCCAAACTGAGACATTGCCGATCGTCCGGGTTTACGGAAAAAGGGCTAAACTGAAACAATGGCTGCAGCATCTGTGTACGTCTGCTTCTAAAAGAGAACAACAAAAACGAAAACAGAAGCGGAAAAAAGCGATTACCGCCTTTACTAAGGAGTATATTCATCTTGGTCAACCGGTGAATAAATTTGATTTACCAAAAGATCTGAAAGATCGGTACGATTATTTTGTGACTGGAAGTGACCAGGTATGGCGGAACTGGTCGGAAAAGAAAGAAGATCTGGATTTCTACATGCTTCGCTTTTGTGAAAGGTCACAAAGGATAGCTTTAGCCCCCAGCTTTGGCAAAGATGAGATTACAACCAACAGGGATTTGTATGTGGAAGGATTAAAAGGATTTGATCATTTGTCTGTTCGGGAACAAAGTGGACAGCGACTGATTGAACAACTGACTGGACAGCAGGCTCGGGTATTGTTGGATCCTACCATGTTCGTCGATGTGAAACAGTGGTGTGCCATTGAAAAAAGACCGGATTGGCTGCCTCAGTCAAAATATATGGTTATCTACTCGCTAAGTGAAATAGATCCATCTGTTCAAATGTATTTGAAACGATTTGAATCGGAATATATGATGATCGAATTAAAGAATCCGAAGATAGAATCGTGGTATAATACAAGACCGGATGAATTTCTGTATTTGATCCATCATGCCAGTCTGGTTGTTACGGATTCATTTCATGCGTGTGTCTTTTCCATTTTATATCATACGGATTTTATCGTATATGAAAGGCAGCTGAAGAATTCCATGTTTTCAAGAATTGAAACATTGATGAAAACATTCGGACTAACAGATCGGATCTTTACAAACATGGATCCGAATGCATGGAACCATACGGATTTTACCGGTGTTGCATCGGTGCTTGAAAAAGAAAGAGAGAAAGCGAAGGCTTTTATTGAACGATCATTGCGTTAATGGAGGAGCTATGAAGAATCAACGGAAAATAGGTGTCATCTTATCCTATCTGTCACAAGGAGTACATATCCTTACCGGACTGATCTATACACCGGTGATGTTGCGTCTGTTGGGACAGAGTGAATATGGATTGTATCAACTGGTCGCTTCTGTTGTATCTTATCTTTCTTTATTGAGCTTTGGTTTTTCGGCTTCGTATGTGCGCTTTTATTCACGCTATAATGAAAAAGGAGAATCAGAAAAGATCGAGCAGTTAAATGGAATGTTTCTGAGCATCTTTCTGCTGATCGCGCTCCTCTGTATCGTATGTGGTGTTGTGATGGTTCTCAACATTACCCGTATATTTGGAAGTGGACTGACAGAAGCCGAGTATGTGAAAGCCCGTATTCTGATGTTTATATTAGTGATCAACTTATCCCTGACATTTCCTATCAGTGTGTTTGATTGTATTACATCGGCCCATGAACGTTTTTTCTTCCAAAAGCTGGTCACATTTCTTCAAAACCTGCTTAACCCGTTTTTGTGTCTTCCTTTGTTGATCCTGGGCTTTGGGTCCATCGGGATGGTGATGGTCACAACCGGATTGACGGTTTGTCGTCTTTTATTGAATATGTACTATGTTCTGAAAAAGATGAAGATCCGTTTTTCCTTCGGAGGTTTTGATTTTACGCTGTTTAAAGAAATGTTTGTGTTTACGTTCTTTATCTTCATTAATCAGATCATTGACCAGGTGAACTGGAGCGTGGATAAATTCTTATTAGGACGTTTGTCCGGAACCACCGCTGTTGCGATATATGGTGTCGGAGCGACCATCAATACGATGTATCTGCAATTTTCTACTTCGATTGCGCATGTCTTTATTCCCAAGGTCAATCGTATTATTGCCCATAACGAAAAATCACGACAGGTGACCGAATTATTCGTAAAGGTTGGAAGAGTGCAGTATTTATTGTTGGGACTGATCATTACCGGCTTTATTTTCTTTGGCAAACCGTTTATGGAGCTATGGGCCGGAAAAAGCTATGACCAAGCGTATTATGTTGCCTTATTGCTGATCCTGCCGGTTACCGTGCCTTTGATCCAGAATATCGGAATCGAGATACAAAGAGCTATGAACAAACATCAGGTACGCTCGATCGTCTATTTATTGATTGCGATCGGAAATATTTTTATGAGTATTCCACTGATCCATCAAATGGGAGCAGCCGGAGCTGCCTTAGGAACGGCCATTTCTTTAACATTAGGGAATATTCTGTTTATGAACTGGTTTTATCACAGACATTTATATATCGATATTTTGTACTTCTGGAAGAACATAGGCCAAATTACTTTATCTTTTCTCCTTCCGATCCTGTGTGGATTGCTGCTAAACCACTATTTGGATGTATACCAGCCGAAATTCTTTGTTCTGGGGATTATGATCTACACTCTTTGTTATTGTGGATCGATCTGGCGATTCGGTATGAATGAACAGGAAAAGGATATATTTTATTCGGTCATAAGAAAACTGGGGATCAATCATGGAAAATAATCATATTCGATACATTGGCTGTATCAATAAAAAAGCAGAGATTCAAAAGAAAAGCTCCTCCGGAGGTGTCTTTTATGCACTCTGTGAGAAGATCATCGAGCAAGGTGGTGTCGTTTTCGGCGCGCGTTTTGATGCACAATGGAATGTAATCCATGATTGGGCGGATACCCTGGAGGGTGTTCTTCCGTTTCTAGGCAGTAAATATGTGCAATCAAAAACAGGGGATTCATATCAAAAGGCAGAAAGCTTTTTGAAACAAGGCCGATGGGTCTTGTTCAGTGGTACACCTTGTCAGATTGCCGGCTTAAAAGGGTATCTGAAAACAGAGTATCAGAAACTGTTATGTGTGGATTGTATTTGTCATGGTGTGCCATCGGAAAAAGTATGGCAGCAGTATCTTCATGAAATCTCTCAAAATAAGACCATTGTTGATATTTCCTTCCGTGATAAAACAGATGGGTGGAAAGATTATGCGATGCGGATCGACTATGCGGACGGGGCACAATACCGATGTCATCATTTACAGGATCCGTATATGAAGGGGTTTATCAAAAATCTTTATTTACGTCCTTCCTGTTACCAATGTCCGTTTAAAGGAAACAACTATCACTCCGATATAACCTTGGGGGACTTGTGGAATGCACAGAAAATGTATCGTGAACATTATGATGCGATGGGCGTTTCCTTGATTCTGACAAGGACTAAAAAGGGGTGGACAATGATGGAATCTATCCGTCAACAACTAAAAACGTTTGAAGTCGATGAACGCGTTTTTGAAGGGTTTCCGTCCGCTTTACAACCAGCGGCCCGACCGAAAGAAAGCGATGTGTTTGATTCGATGCCGGGAACGTTTTGTCAAAAAGTAGAGAAACTAACGAAAGTGCCAGTGAAGAAAAAAGCCATAAGGAAATTGAAAAGGATCTTAAAAAGGGTGACATGAAATCGATTTCGGCATTCATGAAAAATGTAACAGATACAAACAATGTGAAAAGGCAGACCTTTATAAAAAGTTGGAATGCGAATAAAAACAGGAATGGATCAAGCGTTCCTGTTTTTGTAAAGTATTTGTATGAGAAGAAACAAGTAAAAGAAAAATGTGAATAAGTCTACTTATAAAACTGGTTTTATTGACTGTGGATAAGATTTAGATATAATACTTATAGATTAGGAAGTATTATCGATAATAAGTATTTTACACCTGTTGATATCGGAGGTTTTTATGTTAATGAAAGGATTGCGGGATATAAAAAGATGGAACAAATAAGAAAACGAATTGATTGGCTGGATATCTGTAAAGGCCTTGCCATTCTTTTAGTAATCGTTGGGCATATCTATGCGATTCCTTCTGAATTACGTCAGTTTATTTTTTCTTTTCATATGCCGTTGTTTATGATGGTCAATGGATTTCTGATTCACAATTACAACATAAAGGACACCTTCTTCAAGTCTTTGCGATCCCTGGTTAAGCCTTATGTCATTGTATGTGTCCTGCAAGCTGTTTTGGCAGCGGCTTTTGTACAAGGATGGAAGGCTAAAGAAAGCGTACTGATCCATTGTTTGATGGATATGGTCGGAGGAATGTCTAAAATTTCCACTGTTTTTACACAGTTCCAATCGGTATGGTTGATTTGGTTTGTTGCTTGTCTGTTTGTGACAAGAAACTTGTATGTAGCGCTCCGATCCCTCACCCAAAAGATACCTTCCATTTTTCAATTTCTAATTATTCTGGTTGTGGCATATTTGGGGTGGTATGTTGCTCAAACCATCGGATTTTTACCATGGTCTATAGATGTTGCCATGGTTTCGATCCTATTTCTTGTTACAGGGGACTTTCTACGGATCCATCCTTTGAATGGTAAACTGAAAATATTAACGTTGCTTGTCACTATCTTATTATGGATGATTTGTCTGCATAATGGGATTCAAATTGAACTGGCGACGAGAAGCTATCCGTATGGAATCCTTAGTATAGTCTGCGCAATTGCAGGCAGTCTTGTTATGATGGGGATTTCCCAGGGAATCGAACGAATCCCTGTACTATCTGATTTTCTGATTTGGGCAGGGAAGAACAGTATTGTTATTCTAGCTGTACATTGTCTTGAAATGCGTTTCTTTCAATGGCAGGAATGGATATATGAACCTTTACATATTAGCCCTGGCTGGAAAACCGATTGTATCATTCACATCACAATGATTCTTCTTATCACATGGAGCTATACTGTTATACAAAATATAATAAAACAAAGGAATTCTTTATAAGTCGAATTCCTTTGTTTTATTTATAAAGGTTCTGCATATGATTGATGATATCATGACGCAGCATGGAAATACTTCGATCTGTATCATGATCCAGGTATTGTTCCAGCTGTCGTTCATATTCTTCCTGCAACATCAGGAAGGTGGTTTCTCTCTGCGCTTTTCTTGAACTGTGGATTAAAAGGATGATCAAGATCAGCTGTAGTAGGAGAATGACAATAGAAGCGATAAAACGTAAACCTGCGTATGCATTTTGGGCACCCAGATCAATAAAGAGAGTTGAAGAAATGTAAATCATAACGGTCTGCAGCACCAAACATAACCCAAAATATACATGTTCCCTTTTCCGATTGAAGATGTCCACTTCAAAGCCACCAATAACACCATAATAAGCGATAAACATCAAAAGCCCCTGCAATATATATACGGGCAAGGTCGGCATCGCCTGATATGACTGGTGATAAATACCGAAATAGAATCCGACAATTGGAATCTCCACCAAGGCCATCACACCGAGCTCAAAAGGAAGAGCCCATAGCTTTTTGACCATTCTTTCCTCTGGAAAGAAAAGAAAGATAGAGATTGTAAAGAAGATCATCGATGACAAGAGTCGTACAAGGGGATCGTGAAAAAGAAAGAGCGTTGAACTGTTCACGATGATCTCATAGTAAAGAAAGACCTTTACAAAGGAAACAAAACGATTCTCCGAGTATAAAAAATAATCTAGAAAATACGCAATCGCTATATTCTGCGGCGTCAGTAAGATATAGTCATACCACATGATTAACCTCTTTCTTTCCAGTAATTCAATAAATCATGACGGAGCTGACGAATCTGGTCATCTTCGTTCAAATTCAGATACGCATTCAACTGGGATTCATATTCCTTTTGCAGCATCCACAGTGTTTTTTCTTTTTGTTGGTGACGGGAATATCGGACCAGGGAATAAAGCAGGACCGACTGCACCAAAAGAATCGAGATATAGCTAATTCCCCGTACAGTCACAAAAGCCGGCTGATCGGGCTGATCCATAAGCAGAGTGGCGGATATATATAATAGGGCAACTTGAATAACCAGACAGAATCCAAACAGGATATGTTCTTTCCGTGACTGAAACAGGCTGACATCAAAATAACGGATGATCCAATAGTAGATCAGGGTCATGATCAAAGCCTGCAGCGTATATAAAGCCAAGGTTGGCAGTTCCTGCTGGGTATGGTGATAGATCCCAAAGTGAAAACCAATGGTCGGAACTTCAGACAACAACATGCCGCCAATTTCAAATAACAAAGCCCATATTTTTTTGGTTGTGCTTTCTTTTGGATACAAAAGAAAGATGCAACCTGCAAATAATGCGATATTGCCTACAAACCGAAGAAGGAAAGAATAGAACAAAAAATAAGTACAGGAATTGACCAGTATTTCATAGAACAAAAATGTCTTGATAAAGGATATCATGCGATTGTCTGAATCTAGATAAAAAGACAGAAAATACGCAATCGGCAGATTTTGTAAAGACAGTAATAAGTATTCTTCCAACATACGATCAACTCCTTGTGTTCCAGTAATTCAATAAATCATGGCGTAATCGACGAATCTGATCCTCTTCTTTTAAATCCATATAGTCATGCAGCTGCTGCTCATATTCCTTCTGCAGCATCAGGCGTGTCTGCTGACTTTGTTCTTTTTGTTTCTGTTTAAATAATAAATAGAAGGTATACAAAAACAATAACAGACTTGCCAATAGAAACAGGATCAACATATACATATAGGCTTTGGTATAAAACAATCGGGTGAAGATCATGGTGCCCCCATACAAGTAACAAACCTGGATGATGCAGCAGATCAGGATATATCGCATAAATGAAGTGGATATAAACTGATCGCGGTTAAACAGACGGATCAAAACTGTATATAAGGTAAAAAACAGAACAAACTGTATCAAATAGATATAGATCGGACCAAAGGTCTCTGGTGGATTACCTTCGATGACCAGATACACCCCGGTCAGCAGCATTTCCACGATCAGGATCACAGCGACCAATAAGAAGCTGGCCAGGATCTTTCGAAACAATCGTTCCCGGCGAAAGAACAGAAAGATGCCGGTAGTCAGTAAAACCAGATTCATGATAAACTTTGGCAACAGCCGGTACCACAGAAGAACAGAAGCCAAAGGAATCAGAATCTGATAGAACAGAGTGATCTGGAGAAAAGCTTTCTTTCGGTTTTCTGCATATAAGAACTGGCTGAGAAAGTATGCATATAATAAATTTTGTGGAAATTGAATCAAGAAGATCCTTATAAAAAATGAACCATCCGACATCTAAGCTTCCTCCATCCAGTGGATCAGATCATGTCTCAACAAAGCCAGCTGTTCTTCATTATCCATCTGCATATATCGTTCCAGCTGCTGTTCATACTCCTTTTCCAAAAGCGATCGTGTCCGGTCTCTTTGTTCTTTTTGTTTCTGCTTATAGATCAGATAAAAAAGAATAAAGTAGGAACCAAAGATCAGCAATGTCAATACGGCCAGTACAACAGTAAATGCCGGTGTATAACTGAAATTGGTAAAGCTTAGCGAAGCCAGAAAACTCATTATGACCTGTATACAGAAACATAACAGCAGGTATCGTTTTCCATAACTTTCAAAAAAACGGCTGCGGTCAAACACTTTTAAGACCATCTGAAACAACAGAAAGAACAATACATACTGAAACAGATAGATCAGCGGTGACTGTGGTAAAGAAGAGGAAGGATCCACGGCTTTGACAGCGCCGTTGATCAAGGTGGTGCCGCCTAGCAAAAGCACTTCACTGCCTACGATCACAACTAATTGTAAAATGACGGACAATACTTTGCGATAAGTGGTTTCTTCTTTGAAGAACAAAAATACACAGAGCAACATCAGGCATGTATTAGCAATAAACTTTACCGGAATGATATAGAAAAACATATAGGAGACCGGGGTTGTTACGATCTGATAGAATAAGAACACCTGCAGAAAGCTCTTTTTGCGGTTTGGGGTATACAGAAACCGACTGATAAAGTAAGCATAAATCAGATTCTGTACAAAGCTGATAGCCGAAATCTCCATCAACAGATGCCAATCCATTAGTTTGTTTCCTCCAGTTTCAGCGTAGCTGCACAATAGACTTTGTCCTCTTTCATCTCAATGGTAAATTCACCATGGTGCTCTTTGCAGATCTGCTGAATGATCTGCAGACCAAATCCATGACGTTCAAAATCCTTTTTGGTGGATAAGCCAAAGACGATCTTCGGATTGGTTTTCTTGTTGTAGGCATTCTGTACACGAATTATCAGATAGTTGGCCTGTATAAAGATTTTCACCTCGATCCTTCTTTGCAGGATATGGACATTCTGGTTGGCTTCGATGGCATTATCTAACAGATTGGTCAAAACAGACATGATTGCGTAATTGGACACTGGAATGTTTTCCGGGACAATGGCCTGGATGGCATACTTGATATGCAGCTTACGCATAATCAGGGTCTTGTTGTAAAGAATGGCATCAATCACTTTATTCGGACAATACTTGATAAAAACATCGGATGCATATTCTTCAATCAGCTGATTAGCTAAAGCCCGGTAATCAGTATTTGTATCGGTTTCCTGTTGCTTGGCAATTTCAAATAGCTTTTCCCGTTACCCATCCAGATCCTTGGATGCCTGCATACTGGCTAAAATATGCTCATTCTGGATTTCCTTTTGACGTAAAAGGATCTCTTTTTCTGCATTCTGCCAAGCCTGGTAGGATAAGGATCTAAATACCTGGTATAAAAAATAAAAAGACAGGACACCCAATGTAAAAAGAAGGATGATAAATACCAGTAAAAAGGAGCTGTCTATAAAATGCTGGGTCAAAAGTATACTGATAAAGAATAAGATCTCAATGGTGAAAAAACCGATGATGGATCTTTCATTTTTCATATAGTAAAAGAATTCCTTCATAATGTCTCCTCAATTTAAAAGTATGTGTCAAATAGTATTGAAAAGATTGATTCACTTTCTTTGCGTAGCTTCGAGAAATCGGAACAAGCTGATCATTGATCAATATAAAATCCGTCCGTGTATGCTCCTTGACTTTATCAAAGTTGACAATAAAGCTTTGATGACATTGTTGGAAACTATCTGTCAGGTCAGGGAATAATTCTTCAAAAGTCAATGCGACCCGCAGTGTCTGGGTCTTTCCATGAAGCAAGCTGTATCGTTTGATTCTTTCGATACAGTAAATCGAATGAATGGGAACCCGTACGGTTTGTTTCTACGACCAGCACCTTTTTCATCTCTGAACATAAAGCCATAGCTTTATCTAACGCCGGTTTCAGGCGCAGTTCGACCTCAGGCTTAAAAATAAAATAACAGTGCTCTGTTTCATAGACATCGGTTACTTTTTCCAGATAAGCACTGATAAAGATTATGACAGCACCGGCATCCGTCTGATGGATCTGTTTGGCAATGTCGATGCCACTGGCTTCTTTATCCAAAACAATATCCAACACATAAATATTCATCCCTTTAAACCGGGACAGCTGATCCATCATATCCTGGGCATGAATATAAGAATAGAGCTGTATCAGAGAATCCGGATACAGATTTTTGATCCGGCTTTCCAAAGCGAGATTCTGGCGTAGATCGTCTTCTAAAAGAATTATGTTGTACATAAAATCATCCTTTTCTGTCTAAAAAAATATATTATGAATAAATATACATAAATAGTTATAATTAAGGGATTATTATTTAATTACTTTTGATATTGGGGACACTTTTTTTACTGTTTCGGACAAACAGAGGGATGAAAATGAGAAACCATATATAATAAATAACGAATAAAGAGATAGAAAAAACGAAAAATCGTAATTATACTAAAAAATACATTAAAAAACGTATATAATTATATTGAATCAATTTTTGAGGGTGTAGGAGAAGACTATGTATCAGAACGTAATCAAAGAAATGAAGGAGAAACAAATCACGCTGGAAGACCTGGCCATGCAGCTACCTATGGATCTAGACTGTTTGAATGATAAAATTCAAGGAAAGCAGGCAATTACACTGGAGGAATGCATGGCTGTAAAAAAAGCATTAAAATCTCGGTTAGATATCGATATTTTATTTATAGAAGAAAAATAAACCTTCTATTTAGATATTTCAGAATTGGTTTTAATTCATGAATGAAGGAGAATAAACATGAAGAAACTAATCTATGTCATGTTGGTGGTCTGTTTACTGGTAGCTAATGCTTCCAATGTTAATGCTATTTCACCAGAAACAAATGAATATACTCAAAAGGGATACACAAAGGTCAAAGTTCCCATTCATAAGAACCGGTTTTATTTTACCAGTATGGATAAATAATCTTATTTTGAATTACCGGAGGGTGTGACCTTTGACTATTTTGAATCGACAGACCAAGGAATGGAATATCATTTTGATGTAGATATTCTATCAAAGGATATTGTGGATATCACTTTACATATTACGGATTGGGATTCGGAGGAATACTTTCCAGAGATCATGGCAGAATATCCAAAAAAATCAGATGCAGAAAGATTGATTCCGGAAGACATTCAACAGACACCGATGGGTTTGAATCAAATCGATGGCTCAGAATCTAAGTATAAATATATGTTATCCCATATTGCACAAATGTATTATGTGCAGGAAACCTATGTTGTAGATACGAATTCTAAACACTTGTACATCATAATAGTAGAATGCCAGTATAAAGGAGATTTTGGTAGTTCGAGCTTAAGTGAAGAGGAGGGAAAGAAGCTAAATAGTTTCTGTAATCAGGTATATGACAACTGTGTTTTAAGAAAGTAAGGATAAAAACAGCCTGTGGAGAATAGACTCCATGGGCTGTTTTATTAGGGCGCTATTTTCTTTTTCTTAGCCTTTAACCATGTTTTAATGCGTTGTTTATCAAGGGAAGACTTCATATCCGGAACATCCTTTGAATGTTCAAGGATCCAGTGCAGCACTTCCTTTTTATCTTGTCTGGAAGGATTGGATTGACCGAAATAATAATGGACAAGGATAAGCATTTGGCGTTTCCACCAGCTTTGTATCAGCATCGGATCGGCTTTATCCATTAAATGCTCCTTGACCCATACTCTTTCTTCGAGATTCTGGATCAGAAAGTTCTTTTCAATATGGTTGGATATATTATCAGAATGCACCCTGTAGTTACCGACAAGTTCATCCAGTATATATACGTTGCCGAATAAAAGAGCCCTTAAATAGATGGCATAGTCATTGACCATTTCCATATGTTCCAGATCGGCTTGTTTCAGCTTATCCGCAACAAATAACGTGGTAAAGGTGGATAATGGCTTTTTATAAGGTGCATCCATATGGAGCAGATACTCGAGGCCATCCTTATAGTCGGTAAAACCAATGGAATGAGGATAGAGCTTATCTTGTAGAACATGATAGGAATTGGCATTGGCACTCACGAACACAAGATCCTTATCTTGATTGAAGGAAAAAGCTGTTATCGCATTATGAAAGAAGCTGGGGTCGATGTAGTAGTCATCGTCATCCAGAAAGATGATATAGTCCCCCTTAGCTTTTTTAAACCCGAAATTGCGGTTATAGCCGGGGCCTTTATTTGTATCATTACGAAAATAACGGATCCGCGGCTCTTTCAGGCGCTGGACGGCTTTTTGCGTTCCGTCGGTGGAATGATCATCGACTAGGATAATTTCCCAATTGGTATATGTCTGCCGACGGACACTATCAATGGCTTCCAGTAACATGGATTTTCGATTGTAGGTAGGGATGACAATACTGATCATAAGGATCCTCCTTTATACAGAGCATCTAAGTCTTTAAAATGCTCAAAGGCCTTCTGTCGGATCTTGTCAATCGAACGCAAAGAGGCGGCCTCTTTTAAGATCTTTTCATAGGTGATGTCGGACAAGGATTCCAGAGAACAGCCAGGTTGTATATGCAAGTCTTTGCACACATTTTCGGTTTTATTGGAATAGGGTATGGAAAATACTCTACAGTTATAGATCCAGCCTAAGATCATGGCATGAAAACGGGTGGCTACCATGTATTCACTGGTTCGTATCTTATCCAGGCTTTGTTCAATATCTCCATCATAAACATGAATATCGGCCTGGCTTTCAATTGTGGTTCCCTGGATGACCTTTTGAATACATTGATCATCCTTCTGGTACTTGGAAAAGCCTAAGATACGAACGATCCAACCTTGTTCTAAAAAAGCCAGGATCGTTGTGCGCATAGACTGTATATATGTTTCTTTATATGCTTGTAATCTTACATCATGTGTCATATCCATCAAAGAAAAACAAATGCTCTTAGGAGCTTTCTGACAAGGTGCTTCTGGCAGGGTAAAAACAAGATCTGGTGCGTAATGTATGTGACTTATGTCTGAAAACAATTGATAGGTATCCATATCTCTTACACAGACATCATCGCATAAAGAGAAGAATGTATGATAATGATCTAGGAATTCCCGGCTGGTATAAGGGCCAAAATTGATGCCCATTATGCTTATATGCCGGCTTTTATCCAGCATCTTTCGACGATATTCATAGACTTGTTTCCAATTCTCATTTTCCATGAACATAGAACCACCTATAAAAACAGTTCCATCGCATTTCTTGAGGATCCGGTTCTGTTTACCGAAGGATGTGTCAAGCTTTTTGTCCACTTTATCTAAGAAATCGTTGGGTAGTATCGTCAGATTAGGCAGGGACTGCAACGTTTGATTGGAAAAATCGCTGACCATATAAAACTGCACGTCCGGATATCTTTGTACCAGCTGTCGGATAAATAAATCATCACCTAAGTTGTTTTTACAATATGCTATGATCCATAGTTTCATAGTTTCATTGTATTAAAAATCAGAATGAAAGGAAAGAATAATACGAAAGGAGCTGATCATCCAAAATATAAAAATGAAAACCATTGTGAATAAAATAAGAAATGAAGTATAATTAAAGATAATTATGTATAAAAAATGATGATTGAATTATAGATTGAGCTTAGGGAGGAGACCTAAGAACAACACAAATCACAAACTTTTAAAAGCACTGGCCTATCCGGCCTCTGCCTATTTTGTACTAGCTGCAGCCGGGACGGCCGTCTATGCCGAAGAAGCGCAGCCACAGGAAATAACGGAAAGCACAATCGTCGAATCAACGGAAGAAACCGTAATTTTAGAGGATCCGGAATATATGAATACAGAACCATCCGAAGATGCTAATGAAATGACGATTGATCAAACGGATGAACAAGAAGGTGTAAAGACACAGGATTCCAGTGGTACATGCGGTGAACAAGTGTCATGGACCTTAACAGAGGATGGTACATTGACCATTTCTGGTACTGGGGTTATGTATGATTATTCTTCGGTTAATCGTTCTCCTTTTTATTATAATGAAACGATTACCTCTGTCATTATTGAAGACGGTGTAACCAATATCGGCAATGATATGTTTGATAATTGCTCTGAACTGCGCTCTATCACCATTGCCAAAAGTGTTACCAGTATTGGCGACAAAGCCTTTACCAGCTGTGTGGGATTAACAGACATCACCTTACCGAAGGAAATGAGGATCATAGGAGAGCACGCTTTTGACTTATGCACCGCTTTAAAATCAATAAGGATCCCGGAAGGTGTAACGACCATCGGTCGATATGCGTTCGATAACTGTGAAGGTCTGGAAACGGTTATAATTCCTCGAACTGTTACTTCTTTAGAAGCTGGGGCATTCTATAACTGTATCAGTTTGACCGAGATAATAATCCCCGATACGATAACATCGATACAAGCGAGCTTGTTTGCCCGTTGTGCAAGTCTGACAACTGTAAAAATTCCGGAAAATGTCACTTCGATCGGAAATATGGCATTTCAGTATTGTGACAGCCTTTCTTCGATAACCATACCTGAAAAAGTTACCTTTATTGGAAACTATGCTTTTGGAAGTTGTCCGAACTTAACATCAATAACGATTCCGGATAACGTAATTTCCATTGGAACGTATGCGTTCAATGCATGTCCGTCTTTAAAAGAAGTTACCATTGGGAAAAAAGTACGTGTGATAGGCCGGAATGCTTTCTTTGGAAACACAGCCTTGGAGGAAGTGATCTTACCGGATAGTCTGGTCACGATTCAGCGTAATGTATTTGAATCATGTACGAATCTGAAGAAGGTTGTGATTCCTAAAAGTGTGACAACCATACAGGCGAATGTGTTTAAGGACTGCGACCAGCTTACACTGTATGTGTATCCGGATTCTAAAGGACATCAATATGCGATAGACAACTCCATTCGTTATGTTCTCTTTGTTTCTTTGGATAAAGAAGAGATCCTGATGCCGATTGGCAAAACGGAGACGGTTTCTTTTACAAATTTACCGGAAGGCGCCTCAATGGAAAACGCTGTCTGGACCAGTAAAGATGACACAATTGCGACCGTTTCAAACGGTATGATTACCGGTGTGTCTGCAGGAACCACAGTGATTACGGCGACTTCGCAGGATGGAGCATATATAGCTGAATGTCAGGTCAAGGTCTATTTTGAGAAATTTATTGATGTGCCACAGGACAAATGGTATCACGATGTTGTCTATGAGGCCAATGATAAAGGTATAATGACCGGACTGAAAGATACGACGTTCGGACCAAATGATCCGATGACTCGGGCAATGGTAGCGGTCGTGATGTATCGGATGGCAGGGAAACCGGAAGTGACATATCAAAAATATTTCTCTGATGTGGAAAAGGGAAAATGGTATTCGAATGCGATCACATGGGCCTATGAGAACAATGTCATCAAAGGCTATATCAATGGAAAATTCGGTGTGAAGGACAATGTCACAAGAGAGCAGCTGGCAATCATTCTAAACCGATATGTCAAATCGTTGGGATTGGTCTATACCGCAGATTATGACCTGAGCGAATTCACAGATGCCAATAAGATTGCCTCCTATGGCGTAGAACCGTTAAAATGGACAGCGGCCAACGGAATCATGTCGGGAAGCAAGGGAATGATGGACCCGAAGGGATATGCGACCCGGGCGATGTGCGCCAAGATGTTCTTAAAGACGTTGCAGTATATACGCAATGGAGGACCGGTCAGTGATTCACAAACCGGAAAGACAAGCCTGGCTGTAACGGAAGAAAAACCAATGGTTTTAGCCCAAAAGGCAATGAAGCTGACCAATCAGAAGCTGCGGCTGGATCTGGACACAAAGACAGAAAGCGGTACTTCGTTGATAGAAGGGGCAAAGAAACGAAACATAAATTAACGAAAAGAAACGAACATTTTAGAACATCTATGATATAATGGCTACAAGGAGGATAAACGATTATATCGTTTAAAAAGAGAATATGAAACCAGTAAAAAAAGCAAGTGAAATGACAGTGAAGGAACTCGCTTCCTATATTGATTATTCGGTATTAAAACCGGAATTTACCGAGCAGGAAATTATTGATCTGACTAAAGATGGGGTACAATTAGGCTGTGCAACTATCTGTATCAATCCAGGATATATGGATCTATGCGAACCTTATGTAAAAGGAACCGATACGATGTTATGTCCGGTAACGGATTTCCCGTTTGGGGATAGCAGCACCGAAAGTCGTATACAACAAATTGAACAGGTCGCAAAATACGATACAGTCAAGGAAGTGGACATTGTTGCGAATTTTGGAAAGATCCGTTCCGGAAAGATGGATGAAGTCGTGGAGGATCTGAAGGCTTGTGCACAGGCAGCACATAAATATGGCCGTGAACTAAAGGTTATTCTTGAAACCGATGCATTAACGGATGAACAGATCAAAGCCGGATGTGAGGCTGTCATTGCGGCAGGGGCTGATTTCATTAAAACAAGTACGGGATTTTTGACCGGGCATGAAGCTAAAGGCGCTGCCGTGGATGTCATCAAGATGATCATGGAAGTAAACCAGGGTCGTGTCAAGATCAAAGGAAGCGGATGTATCCGAACCAGAGAACATTTCTTACAGTTGATCGATATGGGCATTGACCGCATGGGTGTTGGATATCGGAGTGTGCCGGTGGTTTTGGATCTGAATAAATAGATAAGGAGGAATCCTATGCGTACACAGCGTACAGAACGATTACGCCAGAAGATGGTACAAAGAAAAGCGACCCTTTGTTCACAAAGAGCAAAATTATATACGGAATCGTTTCAGCAGACGGAAGGACAATCGTATATTCTTCGCAAAGCGAAAGCTTTTGCGTATACGTTGGAAAATATGTCCATCTATCTGGAACCGGATTCACTGATCTTTGGAAACCAGGCTTCGCGCAATTTTGCGGCGCCGATCTTTCCGGAGTATTCGATCCAGTGGGTTGTGGATGAACTGGATTCCTTTTCCTTGCGGGAAGGGGATGTCTTCTATGTGGATGAACAAACCAAAGAGGACATTCGGCAGATTGCCGGATACTGGATAGGAAAAACCCATGAAGACCGGGTGAATGCCCATCTGACAGAGGCCATCCGTCTGGCTGAAAAGCAGGGTGTTTTACACCGGGGCGGCATTTCGATGAGTGGAGATGGTCATATTGTTCCGGATCATGAAACCGTATTGAAAACCGGATTTCGTCAATTGATCGAACAAGCCAGGCAGAAGCTGGAACAAGCGGATCTGACACGAGAAAATATCGATTTCTATACATCGGTGATCGTGTCTTTGGAAGGAGCCCTGGCGTTCTTTAAACGATATGCGGCTCTGGCTCGGAAAACCTATGAAACAAGCGGTGATCCGATGTTTTTGCAGATTGCGGATGTGGCGGACCATTTGATGGAACGGCCGGCCCAAAGCTTTTATGAAGCAGTGGAAGCGTGTTATATGATCCATGTTCTGCAGATGATCGAAAGTAACGGGCATTCTTTCTGCTACGGTCGGTTTGATCAATATATCTATCCATACTATCAAAACGATATCGATAAAGGGATCCTGACCAAAGAGCAGGCCTTGGAAATCATTGCGCATATGTTCATTATGAACTCTTCGTGTAATAAGGTACGTCCATATGGCCATACCAAGTTTTCGCAAGGGTATCCCCTATATTCCAACCTTGTGGTCGGTGGGCTGACACCACAGATGGAGGATGGAACCAATGAGGTGACGTATTTATGTATTGAAGCAATGCATCAATGCTCTTTAGCGGAACCGAATTTTTCAGCCCGTTATCATGAAAAAAGCCCGCGTTCTTATATCCGGGCCTGTGCTGAATTGATCCGGACCGGTTGTGGTATGCCGAGTATGTTTAATGACCATGTTGTCGCCAGAGGATTGATGGATCTGGGCATCCCGAAGGAAGATGCGTATGATTATTGTCCGATCGGTTGTGTCGAGACTGGTGTACAAGGAAAATATGGACATCGGGCTACCGGTATGACCTATGTGAACTGGGGCAAGGTATTTGAGATCATTCTTTATGGTGGTACCGATCCGAATACGGGAATCCACATGATGGATCTCGAGCATTCTTTAAATTCCTATGAGCATCTATGGAACGAATGGAAACGCTTCTTGAAGTTCTATTCTGATATCAGTGTGGAATGCGATGCCATCTGTGATGAGTCTCTGGCTATCTATGATGTGGATCCGTTTGCATCCTGTCTGATCCAGAATGCCATGGTACTTGGGAAAACATTAAAGAACGGTGGCTGTAAATATGACGTGGTATCTCAGTCCAATATCGGACCGGTAATCGTTGGAAATTCCTTATATGTGATGAAGAAGCTGGTCTATGAGCAAAAGAAGTTTACATTGGACGAGTTGATGAATGCCTTGAAGGATAACTGGCAGTCAGATTCTTCCCGTTATATAAAGAAACAGATCGACCGGATCGACAAGTTTGGCAACGATGTGGATGAAGTGGACAGCATCGTAGCGGATGTGTTCCATTCGTATCTGGATCTGCTGCCGGATTATCAAACACTTCGTAAGGATCAAGGACCGCAGGTCAGTGCCTATACGATGTCCACCAGCAACATCACCTCGTATGTACCGAATGGATTTGTGGTGGGAGCGACCCCGGATGGCCGCTATGCCGGCACACCGTTAAACGAAGGCTGTTCGCCAACGCAGGGGACGGACCGGAATGGACCGACCAGTGTTATCAACAGTGTAGCGAAACTGCCGAATCACAAGGTAGCCGCCGGCCAGCTTTTGAATATGCGTTTTTCACCGGCAACCTTACAGGGAGAAGAGAATCTGGAACGCTTTGTGGATTTTCTGATCGTCAGCAACCGAAAAGGGATCTACCATAACCAGTTTAATGTGGTCAGCAGCAACCAGCTGATGCAGGCAAAAAAGAATCCGGAACAATATGCCGACCTGATCGTACGGGTCGCCGGCTATTGTGCGCAGTTCGTTTCTCTAATGCCGCAGACGCAGGACGCGATTATCGCCCGTACGGAGAATGTGTGGTAATATGCTGGCAACGGATAGAAAAGATTATATCCTGGCTTCTATCAAGCGGGTCGGAACGGTCACGGTACGTCAGCTGGCATTGCAGCTGCATGTTACGGAAGTGACCATTCGTCGAGATCTGGAGGAAATGGAAGCCCAGGGCTTGTTGGAAAGGGTCCATGGAGGAGCCAGACGTCTGGAAAAGAAGGGAATCTTATCCTTTAGCAGTGAATACAAGATGATGGATCGCTTACAGTTCCATTATCCGCAAAAGGAGGCCATCTGTAAAAAGGCGGCTTCGATGATCGAGGATGGAGACTGTGTATTCATAGACGGAGGGACATCGTTATTGCCGATCCTTCCATACATCGCTTCCAAAAGGATCAAGATCGTCACACACAACATTTTGATCCAGCAGACCTTTGAGAGCACGGAAGCGGAATTGTTCTGTTTAGGTGGACGAATGGTACCGGATTATAAAATGACGGTAGGTCCGATTGCCATGAAGGCGCTGGATGCCTTTAACTTCGATCTGACCTTGATTGGGTGTGCCGGGATCAATATGCACACACAGACTGTATATACAGCAGAAATGGATACGATGATCATCAAACAGAAAGCGATGCAAAATAGTCATAAGTCGTATTTACTGGTGGATTCATCCAAGACAAATGTAAAAGGATTTTGTAACTTTACGTCTTTCTCATCCTTTGATGGCATTTTGATCGATGAGAATCTGCAGACAAATGAATATCCTGCCAATTTCATTTTGGTCCCGACAAAAGATACATTGTAAAGAAGAATTGTTTTTCAAAAAATGAAACAATTCTTTTTTATAGATTAATGAATTTGTCCTGCATCGATGTTAGATCTTTTGGAAGCAGGACAAAACGAAAGGAGTATACAGGAAAATGAAACAATACATCGTGGACGCTTTTACAGAGGCTCCATTTACCGGGAATCCGGCTGCTGTCTGTGTGATGGATCATTGGTCGCAACAAAAGGCAATGATGAAACTAGCCATGGAGAACAACCTATCGGAAACCGCCTTTGTGGTCAAAGAAGGCAGCCGATATCGGCTTCGTTGGTTTACGCCGGTGACGGAAGTTGAATTATGTGGCCATGCCACCCTGGCATCGGCGTATGTCATCCTTACCCAGTATGAACCGGATCGGGATGAGGTGCAGTTTGAAACCATCAGCGGGCTCCTGACAGTAAAAAGGCAGAAGGATCAGTATGCGATGGATTTTCCGACATCTCCATTAAAAGACATACCAGTCACGGATGCGATGGAAGAAGCTTTCGGGATCCGGCCAAAGCGAGCAGTCCTGGGAATGGATCTGATCTGTGTATTTGAAAAGGAAGAGCAGATAAAGCAGATGCAGCCGGATTTCAATAAGCTGACAAAGATCGAAGGACGTATCCAGAATGCGACAGCACGAGGCAGCCATGTTGATTGTGTGTCCCGCAGCTTTGCTCCGAAGCTGGGGATCCATGAGGATCCGGTCTGTGGTTCCGCTCATTGCCAGATTGCTTCGTATTGAGCCCAAGAGCTCAAAAAGAAAGAGATCACCGCATTTCAGGCATCCAAAAGGACAGGTACTTTGTACTGCCATATACGTGAGAATGGTCGTATAACGATCTGCGGACAAGCGGTTCTGGTTTCCATCAACGAAATGTTTGTTGATCTGGGATAGGATTGTTATTTTAGACAGACTTTTATAAAAATGATAGAATAGCTCATATGATGAAAAAAACGATCCAAAAGGCTTTTATAACGTCTTTGCCTGTAATGGCAGGCTATATTGTATTGGGAATTGCCTTCGGTATTTTGTTAAAGGAGAAAGGATTTTCTATTGTATGGGCTTTTATGATGAGCTTGACGATTTATGCCGGATCGATGGAATTTGTGGCCATTCATCTGCTGGATGCCGGGGCCTCTCTTGTTTCGGCAGCGATGATGACCTTGTTGGTAAATGCTCGTCATTTGATCTATAGTTTATCCATGCTTGAACGATATCAGGATACCAGACCTTTTAAACCGTATTTGATCTTCGGATTGACCGATGAAACGTATGCGCTTGTATGCAACGGGGCTCCGGAGGATGTGGACGAAAAAGCCTATTATTTTTTTCTGACATTGTTTGATCAATGTTACTGGCTGACCGGAAGTGTGTTAGGGGCCTTTTTGGGTTCTTTTATACCGTTTGATACCACGGGTATCGATTTTTCTATGACAGCTTTGTTTATTACTATCTTTGTTGATCAGATCCTGAAAGCGGATTCCTGTATACCGGGAGTGATCGGGATCGGTTGTTCCGTGCTTTCCTTGTGCATTTTCGGTGCTTCCCGCTTTTTGATTCCAGCGATGATCGGGATCATCGGGCTGTTGATCCTGGTGGAACGGAAAGGAGACGACTAGAGATGAACCGCTCAGTAAGTATTGTCATTGTGATTGCAGCTGTTACCGCAATGACCCGCTTTTTGCCGTTTCTTCTTTTTCCATCAGGGAAAAAGGCACCTGCATTTCTGCAACAGATCACCGATCGATTACCGATGGCTGTCATGGGGATGCTGGTCGTCTATTGTTTGAAGGACGTTTCCCCATGGAGCTCGTCGCATGGGATCCCGGAATTCATTGCGGTTGTCATCGTCGTGCTTTCTTATGTATACAAAAGAAATGTGATCCTATCGATCGTATTGGGAACCCTTATCTATATGTTTTTGGTGCAGGGGGCTTTTTTATGATCGTATGGAGCGTACAGCCTAAAAGTGTTTTGGCAGACCTGGAACAGTATGGTACGATCCGATGTGATCCGTCCCGTTCCTTTAATTTGTCAAAAACAGATTCCTTGAAGCAGCCATACCAATGGTTGATGAAGAAGATGGAAGAAAGGATCGGGAAAAGACCAGAGGGGGTCTCCTATCCGATCTGGGCATGGCATACGTGGGATTTTGAAAGAAAGGCACCTCCATCGGACAGTGCCGCTTTCTTAGAACGGACCGAAGACAAGGTGGCATTCACACTTGATATTCCTAAAAAGGAAGTGGTATTGACAGATTTTGATGCCTGGCAGTATGTACTAAATGGGTGGCTTTTGACACTGCCTTTGTCCGATCAGAAACAAAGGGCTCTGGAAACATATTTGGATACTCTAAACGAAAAACAATGGGTGGAAACGATCGAAGCTTCATGGAATTTGGTATTTTTAACCGATCCGGTCTGTACACCGGAATATCATCGTGGAAAATATGTGCAGGCGACCTTTTGGGAATTAAAAAAAGAGTATATAATAAATAAGGTGATTTTAGAGAGGAAGGTTTCGGATGAACACGATTGATTTTGATGTATTCTATAAGCAGTTTTCCAACAGGAGAATCAAGGAAATGTCTTTTTATTTCACATTTGAAATTGTTGATGTGGAACACTATATTGGCTATAACAAGCGAAAAGGAAAACCTTTTTGGGTCGGTTTCTGTGATTTCCCGGATGGCTGTGCTTTTGATACGCCAGATCAGCTGGTGTTAGCAGACATTTTCCGTGGCAAGTCTTTAAAGGAATGGTGGCCAGAGATCCGTATTTACGATATTGACGGATTGTCCTGCCAGGACTGGCTGGCTTCTTTAGCCAAGTGATGGGGTTCCATCGCTTTTTTTATGGTAAAATAGCGGTATGAAAAAAAATGAGCAATATACAGTGACATGTATAGATGATACCAATATGGGGTATGGCATCGCCCGGATCGATTCGATGGTCGTCTTTGTTCCTAAAGCGCTCAAAGGGGAAACGGTTCGGATTGCCATTACCAAAGTAAAGAAGACATATGCCTATTGCCGGGTACTGGATATCGTGGCTCCCTCCAAGGATCGTTGTCAGCCTGTCTGCCAAAAGGCTCGTTTGTGCGGGGGCTGCCAGCTGCAGCACCTGTCCTATCCGGACCAGCTTACCTTTAAGCACCGACATCTATGTGCACTGTTCAAAGATATACCGGTGTACCGGCCCATTGGAATGGAACCAGGACTGTACTATCGCAATAAAGCGCAGTTTCCGGTACAGATCAAGGACAATACAGTCCATATGGGATTTTATCGGACGCATTCCAATGACATAGTTGATATCGATGTCTGTCCGATCCAGGATGAGACGATCAATCGTCTTTTTCGCACACTGAAAGAACAGTTGACTGTGGAGCTAGCAGATGGACTGCGTCATGTATTGATCCGCCATTCCATCCATACCGGGCAAAGCCAGGTGGTACTGATCGGATCAAAAAGGAACCGGTGGGAACCGCTTGTGGATACCTGTGTCAAGCGATTTCCTTCGATCACAAGCTTTGTCTATAATCACAATGACCGAAAAGACAACGTGATCTTGGGGGATACATATGAAGTGCTGTTTGGTCATGATTCCATCACGGAAATGTGTAGAGGATATCGGTTCCAGCTTCATTTTAAATCTTTTTTTCAGGTCAATCCGATCCAGATGGAACGGTTGTATCAGACGGCGTATGAGTTTGCCCGGTTGACCAAGGATATGACGATCGTTGATATGTATGCAGGGACCGGAACGATCGGAATCTGTGCCAGTGCCTATGTAAAAAAAGTTATCGGCGTGGAGATCGTGCAGGAAGCTGTTGAAAATGCCAGGAAAAACTGTGCCATCAATCATGTTTCCAATTGTGATTATGCTTGCCGGGATGCCACGGAATTTACCTGCCAAATGAAAGAGTCCAAAGAAAAGGTAGACGTTGTCTTTGTCGATCCGCCTCGAAAAGGAATGACGAAACAAGGAATCCAGGACATTTGTATCATGCAGCCAGCAAAAATAATCTATATATCCTGCAATCCGCAGACGTTAGCTAGGGATCTGCAGATTTATCGAGCTAACGGTTATCATTGTCAACAAATCCAGCCTGTCGATATGTTCTGCCAGACTACGGGGATGGAATGCGTGAGTTTGTTGATCCGGCAAAACGGATAGTTTCGATTCCTCTTTCCATATCAAAATACGTTGATGTTCTGGCAGAATGTGTATTTGACAAAGGCCCCACCTTCTATTAAAATAGTAAAGGATTCCGGGGCCGTGGTGGAATGGTAGACACGCAACTTTGAGGGGGTTGTGAGCGTATGCTCGTGTGCGTTCAAATCGCATCGGCCTCACCATCAGAAAAAGATACTGTAAAGATGATTATCTTTGCAGTTTTTTAATGGGATTTTACTGGATTATAGAATAAAATGGGAGTAAAGTTGAACTAGATTCAGCGGAGGACTTACAATGGACGCAAAGATTCGCCAGTATCAGCATAATTTAATCTATAGCGGTGCAGCGACCATATTGTTTGGCATATGGGGAATCGTCAAAACCTGTTTGGTGATTTTTTTGAATGAAAGTACATATGACATGGCTGAGATTTCACAAGGTTTGCCCATCGAGGTTATGTATGTTATCTTTGGCGTTGTCTATATTATCATATTCGGTTTAGCGATGTTATTCCGTTTATATATCGGCATTTCTGCCATACAGGAGGGACATGGCCGAAAAAAAAGAGCAATCTATGTGATCATCACGTGTCTCTACCTTCTGTGGATTGCGTTGATAAATGGATATATGGTCTATCTTGATCGAACACTGAATGATTGTATTAC
>DGUK01000018.1 GCA_002394635.1 Faecalitalea sp. UBA4312 | reverse complement strand
GACTCCGAAAAGAATGAGCTGCTTGATTATGAAGATGATTATAAGTCGTTTGGAAGCAAACAGAGAGACGATATCAACAATTATTTTAAAGAACAGACCGATAGTACGCTTGCATCTATTTTAAACGACCTGCGCTCTAAAAACGCGGCCACTATGGAAACAGATTATAATAACCTCGTTGTCTATCTGAACAGCTGGAATTCATACGATGAAACCGGTCGTGGAGCTATTGTTAATTATGTGGAGATGTTCAACCGTCTATCCAATGAGCAGAAGCAGAAAATCGACGATTTGTGTATGCAGATCGGGGGCACCGATTTTGACGGCTTATGCGAAGCTTATTTGAAAGAAAGTAAAAACCAGGAAGATAGTGAAAAGAAGATCAAGGAATACGAACAACAGAAGACCTTGGTGGAGAATCAACTGGCTACCTATCAATACAATGCAGAGACGTATGAATCGTATCTGGAAGATCCGTCAGCCTATGGTATGACGGAAGATCAGGTCCAACAGAAGATCGATGCGAATAACCAGGCAATTGAGCAGTTGGAAAATCAGTTGGATGTACTGGAAAAAGAAATCAACGCGCTGAGCGATTAAAAATTTGAACTTGAAAACAACTTGAGACTAATGTATCATAGTCTCAGACGCCGACGTAGCACAGTTGGTAGTGCAACGCACTCGTAACGCGTAGGTCGTAGGTTCAAGTCCTATCGTCGGCACCATTTGAACAGAAACCCTTTATTTAAAGGGTTTTTCTTTTGTTGGTTAAACAACGTGCTCCTTATCCGATCATGGAGCCTGTCTGGTTATTACCATTTTAAGGGCATTTCCATGGATAAACTAGATTAAATGCGCTTTCAATGATACGATAATGGTGTCAACTTTTTAGAAATGACAAGGAGAGTTTGTATGAAAATTGGATTTATTGGTTGTGGAAATATGGCACAGGCAATGATTAGTGGAATATTGACAAATAAGTATGCGCAGGAGCAGGATGTGATGGCCTCCAACCGGTCAACAGAAATCCTGGATAGAATGCATGAGAAAACAGGAATCAGGGTAACACCGGATAACCGGGAAGTAACTGCTTTTTCCGAGCTTTTGGTCTTGAGCGTGAAACCGCAGATCTATCCGAAGGTCATAGAAGAAATCAGAGAAAGCATGGATCCAAATACGCTGGTCATATCCATTGCGCCGGGAATCTCTCTAGAGCAGTTGGAAAAAGAATTTGGAAGACCTTTACTTTTCGTACGTTGTATGCCGAATACACCGGCCATGGTATTGGAAGGGATGACGGCATTTGTTCCGAGCAGAAGATTGGATGCCCGGCAGGTTGAGATCGTGCAATCGTTTCTATCCAGTTTTGGTCAATGTGTGGAAGTCTCCGAATCGCAGATGGATGCGGTCGTTGCGGTATCCGGATCCAGTCCGGCATATGTTTTTATGTTTATCGAAGCGATGGCCGATGCGGCGGTGAAACAAGGTCTGCCAAGAAATCTGGCATATACCATGGCGGCGCAAAGCGTATTGGGTTCAGCAAAAATGGTTCTGGAAACAGGGCAGCATCCGGCTGTTTTGAAAGATATGGTTTGTTCGCCAGCTGGTACGACAATCGAAGCCGTTCAGGTATTGGAGAAACAAGGCTTCCGATCCGCTGTGATCGAAGCGATGGAGGCTTGTGCCGATAAATCAAGAGGATTGAAATAGATGGAGACAATACGTAAGGACCTGAAAGAGTTTCAATGGACGGACTGGCTTGTTATGGTGATGACAACAGGTGTGTTTTTACCACATACTGTTTGTATGGCTGTTTTGCTGGGGTGCTGTATAGCCGTGGCTGTTAAAGGCGGCATAAAGATGCTGGTAGAAAAAAGCTGGGAGTATTATTGTTTATATGCTTTTTTACTTTTGGAAATCATCGTATGTACCTTCTATAAAAACTGGGATGGTCTATTGATCATCATTGGTTTTGTCGGTGTTTTTCTATATACGGGATTTTACCGGAAGACGGCGCATAAGAAACTGTTGATCTATCTGATTGAATGGGCGTTGATCTTATCGCTATTGACAGCGGTTCTCGGTCTCATACAATTTAATCATGTATCACAGTTGGGTGGATATAGTTTTTGGGATTTTGAAATACAGAACAGCCCGAAACGTCGAATCACCGGTACGTTTCAAAATGCGAATATTTATGCCATGATCCTGGAACTGGTATTGATTTGTTCCTTTTTCCGGTTTTTGTGTATTAAAAACTGGAAACGTCGGTTCTATTATATGTTTGTTGCTGGCGTTCAGTTTTTCATGATCCTGTTAACAGGATGTCGGGCTGCATTGGTGCCCATCGTTTTCATCATTCCGTTAATGCTGGCAATGCATAAGAAGAAAAGAATGTTGATGGTATATTGCGGCTTGTTTACCATTGCGGCGATTGCGGTCTTTATGAAACCGGATCTGATCCCGCGGATCGATGATATCAGTACGATCCAAAGCCGAGTAAAAATATGGAAATGTGCTGTAGAGGGAATTAAGGAGTATCCATTGTTTGGAAACGGACCTTGGACATATCATCGGATCTATCCGCAATTTCACGGACATAAAGCCGTTCACAGCCACAATATTTATTTGGATTGTGTCCTGTCTTTTGGCATCATCGGATGTACGTTATTGGCTGGTTATGTCATCGGTCTGTTGAAAGATGTGTGGAGCACTTATAAGAAAGATCGCCTGTTATTCAGTTTGATGGGGGCTTGTTTTCTGGTCATTGGTATTCATGGATTAGTGGATGGAACCATTCATCCAATCAAAGTGATGTTATTATTTATGATGATCGTAAATCTGCGTTTGAAACCGCAGGAGACAGTATGATAATATAAAGCAAGAAGGCAGACAAAAGGAGTTGTATGAATATACAAAGTATTTTCGTTTGCCTTTTTCTATTGATTGATACACCTGTACTGGTGATGACAAAAAACTATGAGTCGATCATCCATTATTATCAGCAGCGGGTAACTTGTGTAACCGAAAAGGAAAGCAGCGAGTGTTCCTTGCGATTATCGCTGGATATACAGCGTTGTATGGATGATCGAGAATGGATACACGGACAGATTGAAGAATTACAGGAGCTGGCAGATACCTGGGATCATCGATTGGATACGATGGAAAGAAAGCTGGAAAAATACAAAGAGGTTGCCAAAAAACAAGCCACCTATCTGAAAGAGGAGCACAGACCCTCCGATCAGCAACTGACAGAAAAGATCCACACCCTTCAACAAAGTAAAAAGAAAGCTGAAAGGATACTGGATAGACAAAACAAATGGAAAGAGCGCATGATCCGGCAAGAAATGAATATCGAACAAGCCATAAAGCAACTGCAGGCATGTCAACAGACACTTCATGATCGTTTTCAGCAGGCGTACCCGGCTATGCTGGAAAAGGGAAATCCCCGTGCCGATGCGATTTTTCAGGGGGATAAAGATCTTCCAGGTTATGGATCGGTTACCGCTAGTTTACAGATGCATCATGAAGCATGCCTGGCCGATGGTGTCTATGATATTGACGGATATAGTACATCCTGGATCCCGTTTGTACGTAACGGGGTGGTCAGTGCAGGGACATGGGCTTATCCGGGAGGCGGTATGCATCTGGGTCTGGACGTAGCGGCTCCTCTGTTCAGTCCTGTGACGGCCGGCGCCAATGGCATTGTATTGTATGCAGATAATCCCGTGGATTCAAATTGTGGATATCTGGGTAATTATTGCGGATGGCCGTTAGGCGGAGGAAACACCATTTGTATGATCATGGCAGTCAATGGGAAACTGTATGGAATTAACCTGGATCATCTATCCAATCAGATCTTTGTTCGCCCAGGTCAGCAGGTCAGACAGGGAGATGTACTCGCATTATCTGGAAACAGTGGAAATTCTACA
>DGUK01000097.1 GCA_002394635.1 Faecalitalea sp. UBA4312 | reverse complement strand
GGGGGTCAGCGGTTCGATCCCGCTACGCTCCACCATAGTGTACAGTAAGTTCCGAAAGGAACTTTTTTTTTACTTCTCCTTACGGATTTCATTCTTTGCATGAATTGTTATGGTATATAATATAAGCAAGATAAAGGAGATACATTATGAACTTGCTACAATTATTATTAGGAACGATGACATCAAACAGCTCGGTGAGCTCAGTTTCCGAACAAACCGGTATTTCTTCGGAGATGGTTAAAAAGCTGTTGATCCTGGCTTTGCCTCTGTTGATTCGTTATATGACGCAGAATGCTTCCAATCAGACAGGGGCCCAATCTTTGTTAAATGCCTTGGGACAACATTCCTCCAACAAAAGTATGTCATCCATGATCAATGAAGCGGACAATGAAGATGGAAAAAAGATCATCGGCCATATCTTGGGAAAAGATCAAGGAAGTGTTGTTAGCTCATTGGCTTCGCAAACCGGTTTGCAGGATGACCAGGTTACATCCGTTTTAGGACAGATTGCACCGGGTTTATTGTCTGGATTGTCGGCTGCAACGACACAGCCAAAGCAGGACGAACTGTCCGGATTGTTGAATATGTTCGGAGGACAGGCTACTTCTCAATCTGCTTCACTGGATCTGTTGGGAACATTGTTAGGATCCGGCAAACCATCACAGGGTACTGTGGATGGCAGTGACTTGCTGAACCTTCTGGGACAATTTATGAAATAATAAAAGGGGATTTCCCCTTTTTTTATTTTATGACATATTGTGTGTCGGTTATGCTTGTATTCTTTTAGTAAAGAGGAGGATACAATGACAATCGAACAATACATGGAACTACCTTACCGGATCGAAATAGAAGAGGAGAATGGAAAGTATCGAATTTGTTATCCGGAATTACCAAACTGCTTTGTGATCGTATCATCGCTGGATCGGCTGGTGGAAACGACAAAAAGTTTAAAAAGATGCTGGTTTCAATGTGCGATCCATTCTAATTTTGAAATTCCGCTGCCAACCATGATGATGGATATTCTTTGAGAAAAATGATTTAATAGGGATATGGAAAAGTTTCAGTGCATATTATTTGATTTAGACGGAACCTTGACCGAATCGGGACCTGGCATCATTCATTCCATGGGCTATGCGTTAAAACAGATGGGCATCCAGGAAACAGAACGACTGAAGGAATTTATCGGACCACCCTTGAATATGACGCTCAGTCGTCTGTATCACATGAATGAAGAAGAAATCAAACAGACGATCCGTTTATATCGCCAGTGGTTTGACGAACACGAAATCTTTAACTTTGAAGTGTATCCAGGCATCCTTGAGATACTGATGGAATGTGAACACCGGGGAATCGTATGTGCTGTTGCCTCCAGCAAGCCGGAATATTATGTGCGCAGGATGCTGGAGCATGCCGGTATCGATTCGTATTTTCGTTTGATCTGCGGGACAGCCATGTCAGATGAGACTACCAAAGGGAATAGGGATAACAAGCAGGAAGTGATCCGAACGGTTCTGACTACATTCAGAGGGCAGCAGACCATTGATGATAAAACATCTGTTGTCATGGTCGGGGATAAGAAAAACGATGTGGACGGGGCAGCCGTGAATCAGATTCCCTGCATCGGTGTCGGTTATGGGTACGGAAGCAAGGAAGAATTGGGACAGGCACAGTATTATGTAAAAACGACACAAGAGCTGTATGCGCTTCTTTTCAATCAACAGGCATAACAAACTGTATTCAATCAATATCGTGGTATACTGAAGGGCAAAGGGGGTTTTAAAATGATTGGAATTGTTGATGTTGGCGGTGGAATGCGTGGTGCTTATGGGGCCGGCATTCTGGATTATTGTATGATGCACGATATACATTTTGATTATTGTATCGGCGTATCGGCAGGTAGTGCCAACTGTATTTCCTATCTGGCCGGACAGATTCACAGAAACTATGAATTTTACACAAAATACATCTTCCGCAAGGATTATATGGGAATTAAGAATTATTTGCAGACGCATTCCTATTTAAATCTGGATTATATCTATGGTACGTTATCCAATTCAGATGGCGAAAGTCCATTGGATTTTGATGCGATCCAGAGGTCTGATAAGATTTTGAAGGTTGTCTGTACCGATGCAGAAACAGGCTATCCGGTTTATTTCGGAAACGAAGATGTGCATAAAGATGATTATGCGATCATCAAGGCTTCCAGCTGTGTACCGGTCATTGATGAACCATATCCGGTATATGAGCGTTTCTACTATGATGGAGGCATCAGTGATCCCATTCCTTTTCGCAAAGCGCTGGAGGATGGCTGTGACAAGGTGGTCATTATCCTGACACGACCGAAAGACTTCTATCGGGATCCGAAAAAAGATATGGCGTTGTCGCGTTTGATCGAAAGAAAATATCCGAATGCAGCAGTTCAGCTGGCCAGCCGGGCTGTGACATACAATATCAGCCTGGATCAGGCGAAGGAGTATGAAAAAAAGGGAAAAGTATTGATCGTGGCACCGGACGATATCGGCGATATGGATACGTTGACCAAAGACAAAGAGGCTATTGATAAGCTGTATGAAAAAGGATATCTGGATGCGATCCAACTGTATGATTTCTTAGGTATTTCAAAATGAGATACCTTTTTTTATGATATACTTGAACATGAATGTGGGGTGGATCTATGAACGCAAATGTAACTTGTGTTGCTTGTTTGTTGAATAAGGAAGAGCAGGCGTTACGTGCCTTTGTTGATGATGAAAAAAAAGAAAGATATATACAGAGCGTTTTAAAGCTGCTCTATGACCATGGATTAAAACAGTCAAGTCCCTGGCTGGCTATGCATCTTGAACAGATGCGCAAGGAAGCCTATGGGCAGATAATAGATTATGCACCTATCAAAAGAAAGTATAATGAATACATGCTGACAATTCAGGAAACGATCGATCAGTCGATCCGGCATTCCGATGATCCGATTGCGGCTGGCATCCGCTATGTATGTGCCGGAAACTATATAGACTTCGGAGCGATGGCAACGGTGGATGATGCAATCCTAAAGACGATCTTGACCAAAGCGAAGACAACACCTGTTGATCCAAAGGAATTACAGGCTTTTAAAGAGGATCTGGAAAAGGGAAAAGAAGTGGTGTATTTCTTGGATAACTGTGGAGAGATCGTTCTGGATAAACTGTTTATTCGATTATTGAAGGAAAAGTATCCACATCTGCAGATCCATGCCTGTGTACGTGGCAAGCCGATCCTCAACGATGCTTCTATGGAGGACGCTATCGAAGTGGGGTTGACAGAAGTTGCCGAATGTATTGATACCGGTGCCGGGGCACCAGGTGCTGTGTATTCGCTGATGAGTGATGAAACAAAGGAAATGGTAAAAAAAGCTGATGTGATCATCTCCAAAGGAATGGGGAATTTTGAAGGGCTCCATGGAGAAGGATTCAATCCGTATTTCTTATTTCTGTGTAAATGTGAATTATTTACTCGTCGTTTCGGTCTAGGCTTGTATGATATGGTCTTCGTGCGGGAACAGCGGATGAACTTGATAACAAAGTAAGTATATAAAAAGACAATTTAAGGGATATTTGATAAACTATGTGTAAATAAACAGAGGGCGTGACTATGAACCAGACAGAATATAATGAAATTGAAAGCATTGTTGAAACGATATTAGATGATTATAAGAATAACCGGGACATTGATAAGATGACAATGCATCATCAGCCGGATCAGGAAAAGATCTACGATATTATGAATAAACTGATGCGGATCGTTTACCCGGGATATTACAGAGACCGCGTATACAAGATATTTAATATGCGGCATACATTATCAACCTTGATAGAAGATGTATTATTTAATTTACGAAAACAAGTTGGCATCGCTTTGCGAAACGATCCGAAATACAGAGATGCTGAAGAATCTTTGGTGCGCAATGCCTCTAAGGAAATCACCATGGAGTTCTTCAAACGAATTCCCAAGATCCGGGAATATTTAAATACGGATCTTTTGGCTACCTTTGACGGGGATCCTGCCGCTGACAGTAAAGATGAGATCGTATTGTGTTATCCGGGGCTGTACGCCATTACCATCTATCGGATTGCCCATGAACTGTTTTCTTTAAATGTTCCGATCATTCCACGTATGATGTCCGAGCATGCACATAATAAAACGGGGATCGATATTCACCCGGGAGCTACGATCGGAAAATATTTCTTCATTGACCACGGTACCGGCATCGTTATCGGTTCCACCACCGAGATCGGTGAGCATGTCAAGATCTATCAGGGAGTTACCCTGGGCGCTTTGTCAACCAGTGGAGGACAGTCTTTGCATGGTGTAAAACGTCATCCGACAATCGAAGATTATGTAACGATCTATTCCGGTGCTTCCGTATTGGGAGGAAATTCACGGATCGGACATCATTCCATTATCGGCAGTAACGTGTTCTTGACGTACACGATCAATCCGAACACTCGTGTTTCTATTCGTAACCATGAGCTGACGATCAAAAACAACGAGCATACTGTCCGGGATACAGAAGAAAACTGGGGAGAAAAGATATGAGATTTTGTCTGTATTCTCCCGGCATGAACTGGGAGGCAAGAGGCTTTCCCGGTGTGGAGGATGAACAGATACTGACAATTGATGAATACGGGAATGTTTGCTTGGAAACGTATTGTTATTCGTTGGAGCATGAGAAGGTAGTCAAACGAAAAGAGTCTTGTTTATTGGATGAAAAGACGACACAGGACTTGATACACTATCTTGAAATCGTCAGCCAGACAGAGCCTTCAGACTATCCGGATTATATCCGGCCCTGGATTTTGAGCTGGGAGGATGGCCAGACCAACGGCTTGATGAATGGAAAAGTGTATGCCGATGATGTAGATCTGAACGAATACATGCGTAAGGTCATACCGCTATCCGATTTGTTCGTCTTTGATAATACGGACCGGCAGGATATTGGAATGGGCTGTTATTGTGCAGAATAAATGAAAAGTGAGAGGATGTCCTCTCACTTTTTCTCTTTGATCTGTTCATGCCATTCTTGCAGAGAATGGATCGGATTGATCGTATGCTCACGCATATATTTGATACCTTGTGCTGCGGCAGAACCGGCAGCCATGGTGGTCAGATACGGAATCTTGTGCTTGATGGCCGTTTTACGTAGATAGCTGTCATCATGGGCACTCATCTTGCCGATTGGTGAGTTGATAACCAAATTGATTTCACCGTTGGTCATCAGGTCGATAATATTCGGACGGCCTTCGTACAGCTTCTTCACATACAGACATGGAATACCAGCATTCTGGATGCATTCGAAGGTCTTTCCGGTAGCGATGATCTTAAAGCCGAGATTATAGAAGATTTCAGCAACTTCCGGTACTTCTGCTTTGTCCTGGTCGTTGACAGAAATCAAGATGTTTCCTTTTAAAGGAAGAACCATAGAGGCTCCTTCCTGCGCCTTGTAGTAGGCTTCACCAGTTGACTTGGCAATGCCCAGCACTTCACCCGTTGAGCGCATTTCCGGTCCGAGGATCGGATCGACTTCCTGGAACATATTGAACGGGAAGACGGCTTCTTTGACACCGTAATATGGGATGTCTCTTTCACCCAGGTTTTCCACCGGGCTAGGACGTCCGGTCAGATCACGGGTGATGATATCCGTGGCCAGCGGCACCATGCGGATACCACAGACCTTGGATACTAAAGGTACGGTTCGGGAAGCACGAGGATTGGCTTCCAATACGAAGATCTTACCGTCTTCGATGGCATACTGCATATTCATTAAGCCGACCACATTCATTTCTTCGGCAATTTTGCGTGTATATTCCTTGATGGTTTTCAGCTGTTCATCTGTGATGTTCTGTGATGGAATGATACAAGCAGAGTCTCCGGAATGGATTCCGGCCAGCTCAATGTGCTCCATAACCGCTGGAACATACGCATGTTTTCCATCGCTGATGGCATCCGCTTCACACTCCAGGGCATGATGCAGGAAACGGTCGATCAAGATCGGACGATCCGGTGTGACGCCAACGGCTGCCTTCATGTAGTCAGCCATACTTTCATCATCATATACAACTTCCATGCCTCGTCCGCCTAATACATAGGAAGGGCGCACCATACATGGATAACCAATTTGATTGGCGATTTCCACAGCCTCTTCTACGGTTGTGGCCATACCGGATTCCGGCATAGGGATCTCCAGTTTATCCATCATATTTCGGAACAGGTCACGGTCTTCGGCCAGATCGATGACTTCCGGCGATGTTCCCAGAATGCGAACACCGTTTTTCTCCAGCTCACTGGCCAGATTCAGAGGGGTCTGACCACCAAACTGGGCGATGACACCAACTGGTTTTTCTTTCTTATAAATGCTCAATACATCTTCTAATGTCAATGGTTCAAAATACAGTTTATCGGATGTATCGTAATCGGTGGATACAGTTTCCGGATTACAGTTTACGATAATGGTTTCAAATCCGAGCTTTTTCAAAGACTGGGCTGCGTGTACACAACAATAGTCAAATTCAATACCTTGACCGATCCGGTTCGGACCACCGCCCAGGATCATGATCTTTGGTTTGTCTTCGTTGACAGGATCTTTGTCTTCACCATTATATGTTGAATAGTAATAGGCACTGTTTTCGGTACCGCTGACATGAACACCATCCCAGGCTTCTTCCAATCCCAGCTCGATCCGTTTGTTGCGGATCTGATCTTCTGGTACATCCAGGATCTGTGACAAGTATTTATCGGAGAATCCGTCTTTCTTTGCCTGGATGAACAAATTGTCGGATGGCA
>DGUK01000007.1 GCA_002394635.1 Faecalitalea sp. UBA4312 | reverse complement strand
CTCTGAGTGAAGAAGCACGTGCTGAGGCATTGATCATGATGCTGGGCTCCCACAACATTCTGGGACCTAAGGACGGGAAACCGATCGTTACGCCGGGCCAGGATATGGTCATGGGTAACTACTATCTGACAATGGAGGAAACCGAAGAAGAGCTTTTGAAAGAGGCAGAGCGCTATGAGCAGTCTGACTGTCCGGATGAAGCGAAAATGTGGCGTGTATTTGCCTCCAACGAAGGGCATGTATTTATGGATGTAGATGAAGTGGCGATGGCTTACAAGTCGCATTTGATCCATTTGCATTCACGTATTGCCGTACCGGTAAAAGGGCTGAATAAAACATCCTTTGATCCAATCCATGCTGACGACTATCTGGTAACAACACCAGGTAAGATTATTTTCAACAGTATGTTCCCGGCAGACTTCCCATTTATCGAGGAAGTGTCAAAGAGTAACTTTGAACATACGCCGGATCAATACTTTATCCGTCAGGGACAGGATATCAAAAAGTATATCGAGGAATTGCCGGTGGCTGGCGCCGTTAAGAAGAAAGACTTAGGTAAAGTCATTGCCGAAGTGTTTGCGCGTTATTCTGTTGATCAGACAGCTGAAATTCTGGATCAAATCAAAGATCTGGGATTCCGGTATTCTACTGTTGCCGGTATTACGGTTGCGTTAAGCGACATTGAAGTTGCTCCAAATAAAGAAGAAAAAGTAAAAGAAGGTCAGGAAAAGGCAGAACAGTTAAAATATTTCCAAAAGAAAGGTATGCTGACCATGCCAGAATGGGAAAACCATCTGAACAACCTTTGGGACCGTATTAAAAATGATATAGCGGATAGTCTGGTAGATAACATGGACCGCAAGAATCCGATCTTTATGATGGCGGACTCCGGAGCCCGTGGTAACCGTTCGAACTTTACGCAGCTGGCTGGTATGCGTGGACTGATGGCGCGTCCGGGTCATGCGAAATCAACACATGGCGAATTCGTTCCAAGCTTGATCGAGGTACCAATCTATTCATGTTTCCGTGAAGGACTGAACGTATCCGAATTCTTTACCTCTACACATGGTGTACGTAAAGGTTTGACCGACACAGCGTTAAAAACCGCTGAATCTGGATACTTGACCCGTCGTCTGGTTGATGTGGCACAAGGTGTGATCATCAAGGACGATGATTGTGGTACAGATAAGGGATACTGGGTAGAAAACCTGGTAGACCGTAAAACCAATACGATTATTGAATCTTTCCAGGATCGTATCAATGGTCGCTATACAAAACAGGATGTCTTTGATCCGACGACCGGAGAACTGATTATTGGCAGTGATGAATACATTACAGATGAAATCGCCAAGGCTATCGTCAATGCCGGCATCGAAGGAATTTATATTCGGTCTGTCTTTACTTGTAAATCACGTACAGGAATCTGTCGTAAGTGTTACGGTAAGAACATGGCAACCGGAAAAGATGTCGAAGTTGGTGAAGCTATCGGTGTTATGGCAGCGCAGTCTATCGGTGAACCTGGTACACAGTTAACCATGCGTACATTCCATACCGGTGGTGTGGCTGGTGCAGGTACCGGAGACATTACCCAAGGTTTACCGCGTGTTGAGGAATTATTTGAAGCACGTTGTCCAAAGGGTGTGGCTGCTATTGCACAGATTACCGGAACCATTACTTCGATCGAACGTATTGAAGGAACAATGCGTCAAGAAGTAATTATCACCAGTGAAAAGGAAAGTGTATCGCATAAGATCAACGCAAACCAGACACTGCGTCCGTGGGTTGCGGTCGGAAAAGAAATCGAAGCCGGTGTGGCTTTGACAGAAGGTCCGCTGGATCCTAAAGAATTGCTGCGTGTAGCTGGTGTACGTGAAGTACAGGATTACATCTTAAAAGAAGTAAAGAAGGTATATCAGTCGCAAGGTATTGAAATCAGTGACAAGCACCTGGAAGTTATGATCATGCAGATGATGAAAAAGGTCATCGTTGTGGACAGTGGAGATACAGATGTCAATGTCGGCGTACAGTTATCATTGAATATGATCACCAATATCAACCGGGAAGCTCTGTTGTCAGGAAAAACACCTGCAAAATTCAAACCGGTATTGTTAGGTATTTCCAAATCTTCAGTGGAAACAGATTCCTTCTTATCAGCAGCAAGTTTCCAGGAAACCACTAAGGTATTGACAGATGCGACAATTAAGGGTAAACGCGATTATCTGCAAGGAATGAAAGAAAACGTAATGATCGGTAAACTGATTCCAGCCGGAACTGGTTGCCGTGGTAGCCGTCCACAGAACGAGTTGGTAGCCCAGAAGGCAAGAGAACTTCGTGAAAAGCGGATGGAACGAATGAATCCGGCTCCTAAGGATGATGAGTTTAATAAGATCGTATCCGAGAATACAGCAGAAGTTAAAGAGCTGGTTCCGGAATCCTTGGAAATTACAGAATAAAAAATGAAGAGTGATATTTCACTCTTCATCTTTTTTTATAAGATTTGAATATTATGGGCCAGGCATGTCTCGACCATATCCTGTGGCCAGATGCTACACTGTACTTCACCGATATGTGCTTTCTTCAACAATAGCATGCACAGACGAGATTGTCCGATACCGCCGCCGATAGTATATGGCAGTTCTTGATTGATAATGCCTTTATGATATGGAAGCTGTAAACGGTCTGTACAGTTTTCTTTTTCAAGCTGAGAAACCAGAGATTTTTCATCGACCCGGATCCCCATCGAACTGATTTCCAGAGAACATTGTAATGGTTCATACCAGAAGAGAATATCACCGTTTAATTCCCAGTCATCATAGTCAGGTGCTCTTCCATCGTGTTTTTCTCCGTTGGACAAACGATCACCAATCTTCATTACAAACACAGCTCCATATTTTTTTGTGATTTTGTTTTCACGTTCCTTCGGACCCAAATCTGGGTATAAGTCAAGCAATTCCTGGGTAGTAATAAAATGGATCTTGTCCGGCAGATGATTGACGGCTTCCGGGTATTTATACCATACTTCATGCTCCATATGCTTGATGACCTTAAAGATCCGGCGGACTTCCCGTTTCAGGACTTTTTCATTTCGATCTTCCTTTTTGATAATTTTTTCCCAATCCCATTGGTCCACATAAGCGGAATGAAGGTTATCCATCTCTTCATCCTTACGGATTGCATTCATATTAGTATACAGCCCTTTATTCACTTTAAAACCATATTTTTTCAAAGCATAACGTTTCCATTTCGCCAATGAATGTACTACTTCCATCTCTTCACCGGGAACATCGTTCATCGTAAAGGATACTGGCAATTCTACACCGTTCAGGTTGTCGTTTAAACCGGAGCTTTTCGGAAGATACAACGGGGCAGAGATCCGGGATAAGTGAAGCTGGCTGCCCAGCTCTTTTTGGAATGTATCACGAATGTATTTGATTGCTTCCTGTGTATCGCGTACAGACAGGACAGGGTCATAGTTTTCAGGGATAATCAAAGTCATAATCAGTCCTCCTTAAATATATTTTCAAGCAAGATTGTACCATAATTGAACTTTATTTTTACAGCTCAATGAACATTTTTTTATCTTTTTTTCAAATGAAAGAAGTATATATATTTATTACAAATGGTAGTATAATAGGTATCATTACGAGGGGGAGTTGTTTATGAGAGAAAGATTTTCCAGTCGATTGGGTTTTATCCTGATCAGTGCCGGTTGTGCCATTGGTTTAGGCAATGTCTGGAGATTTCCGTACATAACCGGAAAATACGGAGGAGCGGCCTTCGTACTTATCTACTTGTTTTTTTTGGTGATCCTGGGATTACCGGTCATGGTCATGGAATATGCGGTCGGTCGTGGAAGCCAGAAAAGCGCAGCCTTGTCCTTTGACGTATTAGAGCCAAGCGGAACAAAATGGCACTGGATGAAGTATCTGGCATTAGCCGGAAACTATATGTTGATGATGTTTTATACAACAGTGTGCGGCTGGATGTTTTATTACTTTGTACAGATGCTGATGGGCACATTTCAAGGAGCTGACAGCGAAATGATTGCCAATACTTTTACCAGCATGCTGGCTAGTCCGGCAATTAATGTCGGCTTTATGGTGATTGTGATCCTATTGGGTTTCTTTGTGGTATCGAAGGGACTGGTCAACGGTGTTGAAAAGGTCAGCAAGGTCATGATGATTTGTTTATTATGCTTAATGGTTTGTTTGGCTTTACGCTCCGTGACATTACCTGGAGCGATGGCCGGAGTGAAATATTACTTGATTCCGGATTTTTCCAAAATCAGTGAAAATGGATTAGGAGAAGTTATCTTTGCGGCGATGGGACAGGCATTTTTTACTTTATCCTTGGGAATCGGTGCGATTGCGATCTTCGGCAGCTATATTGATAAAGATCAGAGACTGACATCGGAAGCCATTCGTGTTGTGGCTCTGGATACCTTTGTAGCTATTGTTGCCGGCTTGATCGTCATTCCTGCCTGCTTTGCCTACAATGTGGATTCTGCACAAGGGCCGGGACTGATTTTCGTGTCTTTGCCAAATATTTTTGCGAATATGGCCGGTGGCCGGATCTGGGGTGCTTTGTTCTTTCTGTTTATGAGCTTTGCGGCTTTTACCACTATATTGGCCGTCTTCCAGAACATTATGACCATTACTTCGGAAATGTTTGGCTGGGATCATAAAAAGAATGTTCTGTATAACCTGATCGGTATGCTGGTATTGTCCTTACCTTGTGCGCTTGGTTTCAATGTATGGAGCTTTATCCAACCGATGGGTGCCGGAACGACGATCCAGGATCTAGAAGATTTTATCGTATCCAACAACCTACTGCCTTTAGGCTCTTTGTTTTATGTTCTTTTCTGTACCGCAAAAAACGGCTGGGGCTGGGATGCTTTCTTGGAAGAAGCTAACGCAGGAAATGGAATCGCATTCAGTCACAAGATCAAGTTTTATTGTTCAGTCATCCTGCCGTTGATCATTCTTATTATTTTTATTCAAGGTTATATCACAACACTGTTTGGTTAAGAAACACGATTTGACAAAACAGAGAATCTGGAATAGACTAACTTCAGTGAGGTTTAAATAATGGAAACACTATTAAAAGATTTAAAAAATGCAAAAATAAGAAAACATATTGTTACATCAATTGAATACGATTGTAAAACCGAAGAAAACGAAGAAGAAATCTTTGAAATGGTTCATGCCCTGATTACAGAGCATACAAATGATTTTGCCAAAATAACCTATGATATAGAACCCGATAACAAAGTAAAAGTAGAAGTCATCGAAAACAAGTAGACTTCTACTTTTTTAATTGTCTTGAAAACAAGGTTGCAAGTAATAGAAGAACAATGCCGATATACAGAGCAATATCTATATTCTTAAAAGCAAACAATAACAGACAGCCCGCAGCCATGAAGTATAAAGCGGACAGGATCCAGGCTTTCATAAACCTTCCTCCATTCTAGATAAGATGACCTGCATGCCCTGAATGACGGTCTGATCCGGATTAGGACAAATATAGAAAGGGATATTCAGTTGATTTTGTAGGGCTGGTGCCAGATTTCTTAACAAGAAGGTACCACCACAGCAGATAATTCCACGCATTGCGATTTGTTGCTGGGTGATGGGCGACAAGGTGGATAAAAACTGGTAGATCCAATTAGACCACTGATACAGTACACCGGATACCGCCTGGACGAATTGATTTTCATCAAATTGCATCGACCGGGATTTTTGTGTGCGTGTATCGAAGCCTTGTACCGGAAAAGATTGAGGAAAAGGTTGAGCAATACATTGGCCAATCAGCAGTTTCATATCTGAAAGGACATGATCGCTGATCTGCAGATGACACTGTTCCAAGATCCAGTGACGGATCTGATGCTCCAGCTGCCGTCCGGCAATCGGATTTTGTGCTGTATGATCGATCTGGTTCCTGGAGAACACACCAATGGTTGCATTATCGTGTCCAATATGAAGGATACACGAACTCAAATCGGAATCAATATTGATCTTGGAGCCTAGAGCAGCATACCAGATTTCGATATCAGATACCGCATGCATGGCACCTTGTTTGAGAAGATATTGCTTGATTTCCTCTTTTTCCGTTTCTGAGAAGATGACAGGACAACTGAAAAGAACGGTCGTTTTTCGAAAGATCCCGAAAACATGATAGTCATCAAATATTTGATTACAGTAAAGAAACAGAGCTTCCAGGCTGTCTAAAGGACGTACGTTTCCGCTGCCTTTCAGAGCATGGGCTTTGTCACCAATCGCAATCGGATCATTGTCGGAATCATAGGCGATCAATGCCGGCTGATCAAACAAAATTTCTTCCGAATCAAAAAAACGGATTCTTGATGTTCCAATATCCAGACCATAATAGTTCATACATCGTCTCCTTTGTGATAAAATAATATCACGCATTCCGATATTTAAAAATGAAAATCATTGATAAGTACGGAGATTCCGTACAATTTCCTGCTTCTTTACATATCCTGGTCCTGTTGGATTCCCTCTATGAGAAAAAATCCTTTGCGCCCCATGATCATCTGTTAAAGTGGGAAGAAGCTTTTCAGGAGCTGAAGATTCCAGTCTATGTTGTCAGTCCGGACGATCGGTATCATGTGGCACATTCTTCTTTTCATTATGTATATAATATGGATCGATCGTTGTATATAAAGAATGATTTGGTCCGCACTAAGTATGTTTTTGGCAAAGAGTATCATTTGATCTATCCATGCATGCTGCTGATGGATGGAACACAAGTAATCGCTAAAACGTATAGACTGAGTGAAAGAGGAATCGGCCAGGTTTATTTGAAGGCTTTAAAAATACGTTATACGCAGAAGAAGGAAAAAATCGAACGAATGTTGAAAGAACATCCAAGAAAAGAAGATCAAGAGCTTTCGTAATCACGAAAGTTTTTTTTATGAAAGAGATTCTCATGTACTTTCCAGGTTTTAAGTTGACTTTCAAATTGCTAGTTAGAATATCTAATCAAGTTAGAAATCTCTAATATAATTAGATAACTTTAATTGATTAGAGTACCTGTTGAAAGAAGGGTTTTATGAAAGGATTTATTCAACTTAATAGAAGAGGACTTTTAGCTGTTTTAATGGCATTTATGATGATGTTGGCTATACCGTCCTCTGTTTTTGCTGAGGAGGAGAACTACTACCCGACCTGGAACAGTTATACGGAAGAGCATGCCGATGACTCTGTGACCTGGAACGATGTGGTGGACGCGATGGATCTGGTCATTGATGCCGCAAAGGAACGATATGCTTCCGGTGATGCAGATGGAGCTTATAATGCCATCAATGACGCCTATTATGGATACTATGAAACAACCGGATTTGAGCGTACCACCATGGGATATATTTCCGGCGCAAGAAAATCGGAGATGGAACTTCAGTTTTCTGCTTGTAAAGCGATAGCGAAGGACGGAGGCAGTGCCGAGGAGTTCAGCAAAGAAGCGGATAAGCTGAAATCCATGTTGCGAGAAGATGCTCACACAATGGATGGAACGACCGGCGAAGGCCAGACGGAACAAGAAACTGGCGGACGTTCGGCTGCTGTAGCAACCTTTATTGCCTGCTTCTCAATTATCTTACGTGAAGGTATCTTACGTGAAGGCTTCGAGGCAATCCTGGTAGTTGGTGCGATCATCGCTTATCTGATGAAAACGCAAAAAGGTGGAAAACGGGAACTTCGTCAAGTTTATTTTGGTTCCATTATGGGAATTGTTATGAGCTTTGTTTCCGCGTGGCTGTTAAACCAGCTGAAGCTGGCAAACAGTGCTTCTCAGGAAGTTATCGAAGGGGTTACTGCTTTGATTGCGGTTGTCGTTTTGTACTATGTCAGCAACTGGATGTTATCCAAGTCAGAATCGGAAGCATGGACAAAGTATATCAAGGACAAAGTATCGGATTCGGCTGAAAAAGGCGGTGGCTTTGCGCTGGCATTCACGGCTTTTCTGGCTGTGTTCCGAGAAGGTGCTGAGGTTATTCTGTTCTATCAACCGTTATTAGCAGGAGACAACATTTCGATGGTATGGGCTGGATTCGGTGTCGGATGCGTTTGTCTGGTCTTCGTTTATCTGGCAATCCGTGTTCTCTCGTTGCGAATTCCGTTGAAGCCGTTCTTTACCGCTACATCGGTTTTGATGTTTATTATGTCGATTTCTTTCCTGGGTTCTGGTATCAAGGAGCTGATTGAAGGCGATGTCCTGATGATGCATTCCCCATCCTGGGTATCCTGGATTCCATCGAATCCGGTGCTGGAGGTATTAGGTATTTATCCGGCGGTAGAGACGATCGTTCCGCAATTGATTTTATTAGGTGTTACGGTTGTTTTGTTTATCTGGCATACCAATCGTAACAAAAAGCTTCGCGAAGAAGCTTCACAGGATTAGGTTAGAAAAGGGTGCCTCCCTTTCTACATATCATAATTAAAGGAGGAAGAAAAGATTATGACAAAATTGGCAAAACTGCTTGGTGCATTTGCGTTGAGTTCTTCTCTTTTAGTTGCATGCAGCAGCTCTAACTCTTCTACTACAAAAGAAGAAACAGCAGCGGATGAAAAAACCGAAGAAACAACAGAAGCAGCAGAAGATACTGCAGCAGCTCCAGGCGAAGCAGCAGGATTCACTGAGTATCCTATTTTCGAAGATGCAGAGGTTGACTTCCTGAACGTATCTGCAGTGTATTTCCAGCCGGTTCCGATGGCACCAGGTCAGGAAAATGTTGAAGATTTCGATATCCATTTAGAGTGTGATATCTCCGCATTGGAAAATGACCTAGGCTACGGTGTTGGTGACTGGGTTCCTTATCTGACAGTGGATTACGAAGTAACCGGATCAAATGGTGAAGTAGCAGCGGAAGGTACATTCATGGAAATGTCTGCTTCTGATGGACCTCACTATGGTGCAAACATTAAATTGCCAGATGCAGATACATACACAGTGAAATTTACGATCCACAGCCCGGCTGAAAATGGATACCTGATTCACAGTGATGCAGAAACTGGACCTGGTGGTGTATTGGAAGATCATTTCAAAGACGGTAACCTTGAGTACACATTTGAAGGATGGGATTACACACCGCAGGAATGGTAAGCCATTCATTATACAAATGATACGATGCGTCCGTTTTTTGTGACGCATCCATTTGTTTTTTAAAAATCATAGAAAATCAGGGAGGGAATGAGATATGATTCGATATCTGATTCAGACAAGTGAAGCCTTAATTACCATCTCCATACTTGTGGGCTTGATCGTCGCTTATGGACAGACGACATTAAAGAGAAAGCCATTCCACCTTCTGGTCGGCCTGATTCTGGCTGGTCTGGCGGCAGGCGCTGTGATGGGATATTTAAAAAACGCTACGAACCGGATTGATACATCCTTGTGGAATTTGCGTATTTTTACTGTGTATTTAATTGCGTTGGTGGCTTATTTTATAGGGAAGATCAAACCGTTACATGAGCGGCTTAAGGATAAAACGGATTACGTAGATGCCGTTTTACTGGGCTTGATTGCGCTTATGGTGAAATTTTATATATTACCAGATATATATGCGTATCCATATACATTTTTATTGTCGGGGCAGGAACTGTTATCGACAGATTATCTGTATCGTCTGATTGGTTATTTGTTAGGTATCGGTCTTTGTATCGTCGCTTTTCTGGCGGTTATACAGGTCGGAAAAGCCGTTGGCTTGTCTCGGTTGAAAAAGACAATGGCAGCGGTTCTTATCATAACAGGTGCCCGTTATATGACATCGGCGCTGCAGGTGCTGCTGGCCCGGCGTCTGATTATCAATAATCATACATTGTTCGTGCTGGCTAAAATCTCCTCGAACCATGTGAATGCGTTTATATATTTGATAATGGCAGTGATGTGTGTGCTGCCGATCTGTCTGTTTATCGAAAGCACCCGTGTCAATGAACCATATCGTAATCCGGCGGAGCATCGGAAGATCATTGCCAAGTGGAAAAACCGCAAACGTTGGTCGGCGGCTGTATTGGTTACAATGCTTGCGGTTGTACTGAACATGACGGTGATCCTGAAAGCTTCCACAAAGGAAGTCGAGTTGTCTCCTATTGAAGAGGCAGCTAAGGTGACTGACAAAGAGGTATGGGTTTCCTTCGAACAGGTAGCGGATGGGCATCTGCATCGGTTTGCGTATGAGGATAACGGCGTTGAGATTCGGTTCATCGTCATCAAGAAGCCGAATTCGTCTTCTTATGGAATCGGTCTGGATGCGTGTGATATCTGTGGTGAAACCGGCTATTACGAAAAAGATGGTCAGGTGGTATGCAAATTGTGCGATGTCGTCATGAATATCAATACAATCGGATTCAAAGGCGGATGCAACCCCATCGTGATACCATATTCGATCCAGGATGGATATATTAAAGTACCAATCGAAGGTCTGGTTGAGCATGAAGCGGAGTTTAAGTAGGAGGCGAGTGTATGTTTTTTAGAATGTTAAAGGGTGCACTTACCCGACAATGGAAAAAAATGGCTATGATCGCTTTTACTGTGGCTTTAGGAACCTCGCTGGCAACGGCTATGTTAAGTGTCATGATGGATGTTGGAGATAAGATCAATCAGGAATTGAAAACATATGGTGCCAACATAACGGTTGTTCCCAAGGAAGCATCTATTGTCAACGACTTGTACGATGTGGAAGATGACAGTGATGCGACCGCGTATTTAAAAGAAGAGGAACTAGGGAATATCAAAACGATTTTCTGGGCCTTTAATATTGTAGACTATACCCCGTTTTTAACGGCGCAGGCAAAAGTCAATGATGAAGAAGTGATCATCAAGGGAAGCTGGTTTAACCATCATATGGATCTGCCGACCGGAGAATCGCCGGATACAGGCATTGTAACACTGCGAAGCTGGTGGGAACTGACGGATGGCAGCTGGCTGGATGAACAGTCGGAAAAAGATGAAAACTGTGCGATGGTCGGCGCTTCGATTGCCAAAAAGCTCGGGGTCAAAGCAGGGGACACGCTAACGATCAAAGGGTCGAAAGATACCTTGAAGATCCGTATCGTTGGTGTTTATGATTCCGGCGGAGATGAGGATGATTATATCTATATGCCACTAAATACAGTCCAGACACTCAGCGGAAAAGATGGAAAAGTGGAAAGTATTGAAGTCAGCGCGCTGACAACACCGGATAACGAACTGTCCGAAAAAGCGGCGAAGGATCCAAGCTCTTTAACTGTTGCGCAGTATGAGACATGGTATTGTACGGCGTATGCCAGCTCGATTGCTTATCAGATCCAGGAAGTGATCTCGGATTCTGTAGCTGCGCCAGTTCGTCAGGTGGCAGATTCGGAAGGGGCTATTCTGGAAAAAACGGAGCTCTTGATGTTGCTGATCACCATTCTAAGCATGGTGGGAGCTGCCTTGGGAATCAGCAATCTGGTGACGGCCAGCGTCATGGAACGAAGTAAGGAAATCGGCTTGTTGAAGGCGATGGGTGCTCAAAACGGCCAGATCACATTGCTTGTGCTGACGGAAATCGTACTGACGGCTTTGATCGGAGGTGCCATCGGTTTTGCGGCCGGCTTCGGCTTTGCGCAGATCATCGGACAGACTGTCTTTGATTCAGGTATAACGATGCGTCTGATGGTAATACCGATCGTGGCGATTCTGATCATTCTGATGGTACTTGCAGGCAGCTTGCCGGCCATCCGTATGTTGATGCGTCTACGTCCGGCGGAAGTCCTGCACGGAAGACAATAGGAGGAATCGTCATGACAAAAAGAAAAATGTATGTTCGAATGATCACCGCCTCGCTGATCCGCCGTCGTTCACGTATGCTGATTGCCTTGCTGGCTATTGCGATGGGGGCAACCATTTTATCCGGTCTGGTGACTATTTACTACGATGTACCACGGCAGATGGCACAGCAGTTTAGAAGCTATGGCTCCAATATGGTAATTCTGCCTTCCGAAGAAAACTTTACAAGAAAGGATATGGAGCAGGCTATATCTGTGATTGATGAGCAAGATCTGGTTGGGGCTACACCCTATCGATATGAAACACTGCGGATCAATGAAAAAGCGGTAATGGCCGCAGGGACCGATATGGAACAAGCGCAAAAAACCAGTGCTTACTGGAAAGTGGAAGGCCAGTGGCCTGAAAAAAACGGTGAGCTGATGGTCGGTAAAGAAGTCGCGGATACATTCGGGTTAAAACCCGGTGATATAGTGTCGGTTACGTATACGCCGGCCGAAGCGGTGGAAACCGAAGAGAAAGAAGATACGGAAGAACCACAGGAAGACCAGGAAGTGATACCGGATAATCTGTTAAATGTGACAGTGACCGGGATCCTGGATACAGGGGGTTCGGAAGAAAAATATATTTATATGTCAATTGAAGATCTGGAAACGCTAACACAGATCTCGGATATTTACGATGTTTGTGAATTGAGTGTCAAGTCCTCCTCCAATAATCTGGACACATATAAAGAGAAGATCAATAAGAAGTCTTCCTCTGTGGAAGC
>DGUK01000107.1:1167-12624 GCA_002394635.1 Faecalitalea sp. UBA4312 | reverse complement strand
GAGAATTCCATTTTATGCTTTTTCGCATAATATCCTCCTTTCTTTTCACACATTTTCATATTTATTTATACATATTATATAGAATTATTCAACCCCATAATTATAATAAATATATGGATTGTTTAATTATATTATCCTCTCTAAAAGGAAAAAGAGCCGAAGAAGCGTAATCTCTCCCTTGGCTTTATTACATATATTTATGGTCTATAGTCTTTCCAAAGATCTTTGGCCCGCTCCGGTCTTGGAACGAACATGAATCGTTCCGGATCCATTTCATATTGCGTATAAATAGGGACCCCTTTCTCAATACCGAATTCGGGATAATCTCTAGCTTCTACAATCTCTAGATGACTAGTATTATAATGAGGATTCGCTACAAAAGAGATGGAATGGTCCTCATTGACTTTCGGAAACCATGCAACCCCTTTATGCTCACGTACACCCTTGTAATCAAACCCATAATCACGTACGCACCAGGCACCGAAATACATAGGCTGATCCACATTAGCGTTAATGGTACAATGCGCCCATCCAGGGGGAACAATGACTACATCTCCTGTTTTGGCAAACACCGCAAAACAACGTCCCGGATCGTCCCCTGCTGTTTCCTGCATATAGATATATGCTTCTCCACCCCAGATTTCATACACTTCACAAGTGGAATCGTTACAAGATGGAGATATTGCATGAATATGTCCCTGGGATCGTACGGGTTCCTGCCCAACAATTCCTTTTTCATAGATCATGGCACCATACAACATGTTTCGCCGGATCAGATCCTCTCTGTCCTTTTCCTTTCCAACATCCATGGCAACACTGTATACGATATCCGGCCCTTCCACGTTCGGATCACTTAATGACTGGCGAATGTCATCCAAATGTCTTTTTTCAGTAGATGGTCCGAAAACGCCTTCTCCGTATGAAAATTCAAACGTTTCCGGATCTGCCGATATATCAAAACCTGTATTCAACTTCATACTCTTACCGTCGCTTTAATAATAGCTATTTCTTTCCCTAGACTACGACCATATGGTTCAATCTGATATGCGTGGACTCCTTCTGGTATTATAAAAGTTTCCGCATAATGAACCTCAAATGGTTCAAAACTCTCGTCAACAGAAGTGATCAAAGCCTCTTCTCCTTCGATCAGATTACACATATTGACGCTTTCTTCACATGTAAACATCGTTTTTTGATCAAACCAATACCGCTTAGTTTCAATAAATTCAAGTTCATGAAGCCCGGTCTTTTCCACCTTCAGATGCTTCGTATTCTCAATTTCTTGAATATTTGATACCAGATTGTCTTTACACCATTGTGTTGTACGGTCAAACTGAATATTTTGTACAGCTCTTTCAATATTGACCGGTCTTGGTTTACCATCCAAGCCAACACGGCCCCAGTCCCACATTTTAAAGGTAAAAATATAAGGTGTAGCAGAAATTTCCAGTACCATCGCATCTGACCCGGAGCAATGGACCGTTCCGGCTGGAATTAAAATATGATCATGTTTTTGAATCGGAAAGCTGTTTATAAATTCAGAATCACGAAAAGGTTCCTTGCCCTCATTAGCTCTCTGTAATGCCGGAACTAATGTTTCAGCTGTTACGCCATCTTTTACACCTAGATAAACATGGGCATTCGGGCCAGCATCCAAAATATAATAACTCTCATCCTGGGTATATGACATACCAAAGTTTTCGTGAATATATTCTGTTAAAGGATGAACTTGTAATGACAAGTTTCCTCCGGTCATTGTATCCAGAAAATCAAAGCGGATCGGAAATTCAGCCCCGAAACGAGCGAACACCTTCGGACCTAACAGCGCCTTCGGTTTCATTTTCACAAGATCCATAGCTGGAAACTCAAGTGTTACACCATCTACGTTTGCCCGAATCGAGTTTTCTTCCGGAACACCGTCAAAACACCAGGCATAATTGAATTTTATTCTCTTTAGGTCACAAACCTCTTCCATCCATCGACCGCCCCAGATTCCTTCATCAAAATAAGGGACAAGCCGGAACGGCCGACTTGAAAATTCCTTCATAACATCATTGAAAACCTCAATGGTTGTCATCTTAGGCTGCTCTGTCACATTCAGATCCAGTATGTAATCACATTGTGGCAACACTTTAAATTTATGACGATCCAGAATCCGCCATTCAACGAAATATCCTCTCTTGAACTTTCGAAGAATATCATCCACCGCATTGGATGCACCCCAGTTTGGCAATCCGTTTCGATAACGCAGCTGGATCTCCCAGCGTTTCATATCAATATATAAATGCAGATTCCCCTTTGTGATCATGCTGGCTCCTACGCCATACACAATCACAAGGCCTTTCGTTCCTCGTGCTTTTTCTTTTAGATCTGCCAGAATCTTCGGATCCATACAATCTTCTAATGTATGTGTGCTGAAAGAACCAAAGACACGGTCTTCGGTAATATTTCTTTTGAGTATTTCATATAACACATCTTCCGAATAGACGGCTTCTGCACTATCAATGACGGTTGCTGGATTTAAAGGTGTAATGATATGATCATAAATAGCATTCATATCTGCACCATAATACACGTCAATGACGAGGATTGTGTTTTCTTTTGTTATTCGCCTTTTGATTTCCTGAACAATGGATTCATACCCCTGCCAGGATTTTCCTTTATGCCCCTTTATGCAAATGGTAGGATATTTGTCATAATTCGGAATTCTTCCTTCAAAATACATATTTTATGTCCTTTCTTTTACTACAATCTTACCATTTTCCTTAAATACACGTACTGGAAATGGATGATTCTCAATTCGCCTGTAATCATGTCCGGATGTGCTAGGCCAGCAGGCAACCACTTTCATCTGTTCATTTCCAGTATTGATCAGACGATGGGCGAGATGCCCATCAATATGGTGAAGACTGTTCGGTTTAACTTCTTCTGCCCAGCATTCACCTTGCTCGTCCATTAATAACAATAAGCCATGTCCTTGTGAACACCAGTAGTATTCCTGACAATTAAGGTCCTGATGAAAATGTCCCCTGGTCATATTACATTCTCCATTCACTGTAACCGGCTCTAAGACGGTCAATCCCCAATTCAAGTGACCTTCAATTGCTTCTTCCTCTTTGGAAAAAACCGTATACATTAAGGTGTCCTCTGACATTCCTTCACTGTTCATGTAAATACTCTTAATATCTTTAAACCATTTCTGATAATAACTAACCTGTTCTCCTTCCAGAACTCCATTCCAAGGAAATGACAGATCTGCTTGCCTGATTTCCATATATGTACCTCCTGATTTTTACTATAGTTTAAATCGTTTTAAACGCAAGAAAAAAAACCAAACAAAAAAAATCTTTCTTTTGTAAAAAGAAAGAAACTTTTGTTTATGTTATAACAATGACCTTCTTAAATGCATACCCTTCAATTGGCTTTGTGGTAACAAGAACATCAATCTGGTTGTCTTGCGCAAATCGATAGTTTGCACTTCTTTCAAATTTTGATCCATCTGCAATCAATATGCATCGTTTTGAATGCTCAATCACCTTTTTAGCAATGAGGTATTCATCATATGAATTTGAAGCCAATGCTCCATCCGGGCAAATTCCATCCATACTGAAAATGCAAGTATCAAAGTAAAGATCATCTAAGGCTTTGATCACATCTGGTCCGATAATACGCTGACCATTTTTATTGAACTGACCGCCCAATAAATAATATTTATGTGTATCTTCCATCTTATGCGAAAGCAATTGAACCGAATTCGTATAAACGATCATTTTTTTCGAATGGGCAAATATCGCGACATTGCTACTACGGAACTCGATGCCGAAATATAGACCATCGTCTGATCCTCGATAAAATCAATCGCGCAACTTGCCATGGCTCTTTTCATCTCACTATGATCCATTGCCCGAAACTCGAAAGGGATCTCCCCCGGGTTTCTGCATAAAACGGCTCCACCACGTGTTCGATTTAATACACCTTTTCTTTCCAGATAATCCAGATCTTTACGTATCGTTTCTTTTGTTACTCCCACTGCTTTGGAAAGGCCGGAAACGTTAATATTTTTTTGTTCCTGCAACAACGATACAATCTGGTTTCTTCGTGATCCTATATTTCTCTTCATCATTTTAATTATATCAAATTCATTTTTCGCTTCCTATTAAGACATTTCTTTTCCACTGGATCTATTTAATATATAATAATATACAAGGAGAAAAAGATATGAAAACAATAAAAAAAGTTTTAATTTTTATCCTATGCATTTTTGCTGTGATTGGTGCAGCATCAATCGCATTGTACATCCATCCCTCAATGATGCAGCAGCCAGAGACAAAATCAACGGAGAGTATCAAGGTTACGAAGCTAGGATTTGAAGACATCGGAGAATTAGCTACACAATCAGCTTATTGTACGATCGTCAAAGAAGTTGACGAATCAAAAAAACTCTTTGAAACAATTGAGATTCCATTTACACAGTCCAAACAAATCTACAGCTATGATTACACTATCAAAGCCGGCATTGATTTTTCTGATGTTACCTATGAAATCGATGATACACACAAAACCATCCATGTCCACATGCCGAAAATAAAGATTTTAAGCAATGAGGTAGATCCGGATTCTTTGGTTGTTTATTATCAAAACGAAAGTGTATTCAATCGGATTCCTTTAGAAAAAAACGGAAAAGCCTTAAAACAAATGCAGGAGATGGCAGAAGAAAACGCTAAAGAAAACGGATTATTTAAGAACGCAGAAAAGAATGCCGAACAATTGTTGAACGGTTTCTTCAAACAGGCATATCCCGATTATAAAATTCAATATGAGAAAAAGTAAAATTCGAATCACTAGATTCGAATTTTTATTTAAGATCCATCTTTTCGATATATTAAAACTTGTAATCCTATTTCGTCTCCTTTTATCATCATTGCAGCCATCATAAACACTTTCTTTTTTTCAGATAATTCTTCTTGTTTACCTCTATTGTGTTCTAGTGTTTCAACGATTATATTTTTATATGGTTCGTATAGCTTTTTCGGTATTTATTACTATCGAACGCTTCGTTATGTATATCAAATAATAAGATATTCAGAAAATTAAAAAAAACACCCTTCGGTGTTTCTTTTTACTATGGTGCCCGAGGCCGGACTCGAACCGGCACGGTATCGCTACCGGTGGATTTTGAGTCCACTGCGTCTACCAGTTTCACCACCCGGGCGTTGCTTAGTTATTATACAAGAGAATTAATTTCAGTGCAAGTATAATTTGTGAATTCCCTTTTTCTCAAGTATAATAAAATGACTGGAGGTAGATCATGAAAATACTCGTTGGACTCAGTGGCGGCGTAGATAGCGCGGTTGCTGCTTATCTGTTAAAAGAACAAGGATACGATGTTACATGCTGTTTCATGCGCAACTGGGACAGCTTTGCCAATAATGACATTGAAGGTAACCCGACGATCCTTCAGGATACCTGTCCTCAAGAACAGGATTATATGGATGCACAGGCTGTTGCAAAAAAGCTCGATTTGCCTTTGCAGCGTGTCGATTATATTAAAGAGTACTGGGATTATGTTTTTACGTATTTCTTAGATGAATACAAGAAAGGAAGAACACCCAATCCGGATATTCTCTGTAATAAATATATAAAATTTGATGCCTTTTTCAAAAGAGCTATGGATCTGGGGTTTGATGCGGTTGCAACAGGTCATTATGCGTCAACCACAACCAAAGACGGGTTCACCTATTTAAGTCGGGCTGCCGATCACAACAAAGATCAAACTTATTTTTTATGTCAGGTCTCTAAAGAAGCTTTTCAACATACGTTATTCCCTTTAGGTAGTCTGACAAAGCCACAAGTTCGTGCTATTGCCCAAAAACTGGAGCTGGATTCCGTATCTACCAAAAAGGACAGTACTGGTATCTGCTTTATCGGAGAACGCGATTTTCGTGCTTTTTTAACCAATTATATTCCGAACAAAGAAGGAAATATCATCGATATTGATACAGGAAAGGTTTTAGGCAAGCATATCGGTTGTATGTATTACACCATAGGGCAAAGAAAAGGGTTAAATATCACAGCTCATAAAGGGCCTTGGTTTGTCGCCGGAAAAGATGTAACAGCGAATATCCTATATGTTTGTCGTTCCGATCACAAAGACTGGTTGTACAGTGACAGCTGTATTGTCACAGGCATCAATTGGTTAACAGATCCTTCGTATTTGATTCCCGAAGAATGCACATGTAAATTCCGATATCGCCAGCCGGATCAGAAGATCCAGCTGGAAAGGATCGATGATACGACAGCCCGGGTTTCTTATCCGCAGAAGATTGCTTCCGTCACTGTAGGCCAGGAAGCGGTATTCTATGATGGGAATATTTGTTTGGGAGGCGGGGTCATTGACCAGGTATTCATCGGCGAAGAAGATTTAAATCAAAAGATCATCGCTAAAACCAGGGAGAATTGATCATGGAGAGTCTTTCAATCCCTGCCAAACTTCAATATATTATCTTTTATAATCAGGAAAATCATTACATTGTGGCTCAATTTTCGGAAACCAAGACCTATCATCTGTTTACAGCTACCGGTACAATGATCGATCCGCTAGAAGACCAGGAATATGAACTAAACGGCCAATATGTCAATCATCCCCGTTACGGAAAGCAGTTTAAAATCCAAAGTGCCCAAAGGCTTCTGCCTAAGCACTCGCAAGCAATCATCCAATTTCTCAGCGGATCTTCTTTCCCTACCATTGGAAAAAAGACCGCCACTCAGATTTATGAAGCATTAGGGGATGATTGCCTATCCCTGATACAAGAGAATCCATCTGTTTTGCATACAGTAAAAAGCTTATCTGACAAAAAAATTGGTATTATCATCAATGGAATTGAAGAGTTTCAAGGTTTCGATCAGACCTATGCCAAGCTGATCTCATTGGGGCTGGATACTGGCAAAATCGCGTTGCTTCAAAAGAATTATGAAAATACGATGGAAGTCATTGAGGAGAATTGTTTTCGACCGTTTTATGAAATCTATGGTTTTGGTTATCGCAGCGCATGTAAACTGGCTGACCAGCTGAATATGCCAACAGATGACTCACGAAGGCTCGATGCCTATATTTATGAGACCTTGCGTAATCTGACAATGCGTAGTGGAAATACCTACATACAATACGTAACTTTATTCTCTTTTTTATCACAAATCGAACCGGCCGTGATCCGTGCGTCTCTGGAAAGACTTGAGCTGTTGGACTCTGTTCACCTAGAACAGCAGCGAATTTATGTATTTAATTTATATAAGGAAGAAGAATCCATTGCCAATTCTTTGTATCTGCATCGGTTTCCGATTGAAAAAGTAGATGAAGAACTGATTGATCATCAGATTGAACTCGTCGAATTTGAAACATTGATACAATACGATGCTATGCAAAAACAAGCAATCCAAACGTTCTTCAATCAGTCTTTAATGATCATTAACGGTGGCCCGGGTACAGGAAAAACCACCATTGTTCATGGCATTCTTACCATCATCAAAAATTTGATTCATGATGCCAAGGTGCAGTTATGTGCGCCAACAGGAAGAGCGAGCAAACGTCTTGCTGATTTGTCCGATTACAACAGTAAAACCATCCACTCTTTACTAAAGTGGAATATGGAGGATAATTCTTTTGCGATGAATGAAGATGAGCCCCTGGACTGTGATTTTTTGATCGTAGATGAATTCAGCATGGTGGATACACATCTGTTCTGTATGTTACTTAGAGCTTTGCCTGCTCGTTGTCGGATCCTTCTGATTGGAGACGAAGATCAGCTGGAAAGCGTAGGTCCCGGAAAAGTCTTTAAAGATATCATCGACAGCCAAATTTGTCCGGTCATCCATCTTGAAAAGATATTCCGTCAAAAAAAAGGGAGCGGAATCGTTACACTGGCTTCCCAAATACGAAAAGAAGAAGATTGTACATATGAAGATGGTGTTGATTTTCTATCCGAAGCTACTCAAGATATTCTCCCTGTCATCCTGCAAATTGCGCAAAAAATTCCAGCTGACCAACTTCAGATATTAGCTCCTATGTATCACGGACCGGCTGCCATCGACGAAATCAATCATGCCATGCAGATGTTATGTAATCCCCCGGCAGAAAAAAAACACGAAATACGTGTAGGAACCACTACATTCCGTGAAAACGATAAGGTCATGTTATTAAAAAATATGCCGGATGACGATGTATACAACGGAGATATTGGAACCATAGAATATATTGAGGTGGAAAAACAGGAATATTGTGTCGGTGTAAACTTCGGCTCAATCCTCGTTGAATTCACTAGTGATCTTCTTTACTATTTAAAACATGCGTACTGTATTAGCATTCACAAGGCACAAGGAAGTGAATATCCGACTGTCATCTGTGTAGTGGATCCCACCATGCAGTCCATGCTGAATAAACGCTTATTGTATACCGCGATATCCCGTGCGAAGAAACATTTGATCCTTGTTGGAAACAAACAGCTTTTTGAAAACGCTGTTCGGTTGAAGCAAAAACATATACGCCAAACGACACTTGCTGATCAAATTCAGAAGCGTCTTCAACAAAATCAATCGTAAAAAAAAGGACTTTCATTCACGAAAGTCCTTTTTGATCTAAGGGATGATCTTTTCATTATAGATATCTTCAGCCTGCTGTGCATTGAGATATTTCATCTCCACCATCGCATCCAATACCAGCCTTTGTCTTTGGCGGGCGTTTTGAAAACCTTCCACAGTCGACAAATCATACCTTGTCGGCGTTTGCGGCACGCCTGCCAAAATGGTGCACTGTCCATCGTTTAAATCTTCAGGAATCACATCAAAATAACCTGTAGACGCTTCATATATGCCCGTATAATTATTTCCATAGTTAATGACATTCACATACAATGCCAAAATTTCCTTTTTCGAATAATGCGCTTCCAAATCCTTAGCAAAGAAAAATTCAGCTACTTTCCAGTTAAATGTCGATTCATACTCACCATAAAGATTCTTTGCCAGCTGCTGCGTGATCGTCGATCCTCCGCTTTTCAGAAGATTCGAATTTATTTGCGAAAGGATAGCACGAATCAAGCTTTTAAAATCCACTCCACTGTGTTCAAAGTAGCGCCGATCCTCAATGGAAACGGTAGCTCGAATCAAAGTATTCGGTAAATCCTCATATGGAACATAAGTGCTCCGTGATTCAACCTCAGCAATTAAGGTATCAATATCAACCTGAGAAGAATATTTTTGATATTGATGATATCCATGAAAACAAATAGCTCCAAACGCAATCAGCACAATGAGAATCAAACGACGAATCCAGCGAAATATTCTCTTTTTCATTCATTAGCTCCTTTAAAATCAAAAAGAGGTGCATATACACCTCTTACAATAATTATCGGTTCTGATTAACAGATTTCATGATCTGGCGAATCTGAGCTTCGCTAGGCTTGCGCCCCATCTGTAAAAACATAGCACGAATCATCTTTTCATTGATAGGTGGATTTTCTTTCAGTTCTTTTTCAAATCTTTTTCTTGTGAAATAATAACCCAGTACGGCACCGATAATAATTCCAACAACTGTATACATTAATGATGACAAAAATGCTGACATAAATTTCTTCCTCACTATCTAAGGGTTATTTTACTCTCTTTTTAAATATTTGACAACTACTATATGAATAACGTTCCCTGCACAAACGCTTCCGGCTGTTCTGCTTTCCAAGTTCCAATTTCAATTTTACATAATGGTTCATGAATCGTAAATTTCTCCATTTTTCCATATGGGCTGGAATAAGTAGCCCCTGCATTTTTGATAGGGACTTCCTTAGCCGTCAACTGGATCCGTTCCGTTCCACTGATAGTAAATACTGACTCTGCGGTTGTCGGATACACCTTATACACATAATTCGGATTGGATTTTATAAGCTTACTGATCAAGCTGCCTTTCACTGGACGATTTCCATGAAATACTTCAGACACTTTGATTCGCTTCATCATCATCTTCTCCGTCACTACCAACAGCTGATCGACTTCTTTCGTGATTACCTTGACATCTGCTACCGTATCCTGTTTTGAAAGATTCAACGCCTTGACACCTTTCGTTTTACAAGCCATTTCACTGATCTGATTGACAGGATATATTGCAGCATATCCATTTCGGCTGCAAACAACGACCTCGTCATCTTCATGATAGGAAACATTTACACTGATCAGCTCGTCCATCGATCCAATCTTCATACAAACCATTGTCTTATTCATTCGCGATACTTCCAGTTCACTGAGCCGGGTACGTTTGATCATACCGTAACGGCTGGCCAAGATAACTTCGGTCCGGGGATCAAAAGTATCCAATACATAGGCTTGTACAATTCTTTCGTTGGCATCCATTTTTAAATAATTTCCAATATGAGAACCCAGATCCTTCCACTTTGCTTCTTCTAGTTTATAGACCGGTAGATAACCGTACTTTCCCGAACTGGTAAAAAATAACAATGTATCCAGAGTGCTGGCCGGGCCATGAAAGAGCATGTCATCGCTGTCCTTATGCCCCGTGATCGGGTTGCTGCTGGACTCATAACTTCGTACAGATACACGCTTAATATATCCCTCTCTTGTAATCGGAATGACAACTTGCTCATCCGCAATCATATCTTTTTGATCGACAGAAAGATCTTCCACTTCTTCTTCAATGGCAGTTTTTCTAGGCGTGATGATCTCCTCATTGATTTGCTGTAATTCTGTGATAATCAACTGATGAAGCACATCCTTCTTTGCGATAATCTGTTTTAATCGTTTAATGTCCTTAGATAAGGAACGGAATTCTGATTTCAGCTCCTTGACATCCGTATTCGTCAATCGATATAAACGCATGGTAACAATGGCTTCCGCCTGTTCTTCGGAAAACTCGAAACGATCAATCAGATTCACTTTAGCGTCGGCTTTATTCTTTGACTGACGAATGATCCGGATGACTTCATCCATGACAGACACAGCTTTGATCAGCCCTTCTAGAATATGGCTTCGTTCCTGTTTCTTAGCTAGTTCATAACGGCTTCTGCGTAAAATGACATCCTCTCTGTGATGAATAAACGCATCCAGACATTGGGATAAGGACATCTGCACAGGCGCTTTATCCACAATTGCGATCACATTATAGTTATAAGCTACCTGTAAATCCGTATTCTTGTACAAGTATTTTAAGATAGCTTGTGCATTAGCATCCTTTTTCAGAATGACGACAACACGTAATCCGGTACGATCGCTTTCATCACGAACATCGGTAATTCCATCAATTTTTTTATTTAAACGGATTTCATCGATCTTTTTCACCATCTGTGATTTTACGACTTCATACGGAATTTCGGAAACGATGATCTGTTGTTCTTTCTTATTCTGCTCGATGCGGACTTTGGAACGAACGATAACTTTTCCACGACCGGTTTCAAAGGCCTG
>DGUK01000107.1:0-1053 GCA_002394635.1 Faecalitalea sp. UBA4312 | reverse complement strand
ACAATGGTCATCAGCTCATCCAATGTACAATCCGGATGCTTGATACGGTATATGCATGCTTCGACAACCTCATTGAGATTATGCGGAGGAATATTTGTAGCATAGCCTGCGGCAATTCCAGATATTCCGTTGATCAGAAGGTTTGGAAAACGAGCCGGTAATACTGTTGGTTCCATTTTTTCATCCGAGAAGTTCGGTGCCCACTCCACTGTATTCTTATATATATCATCCAGCAAGTATTCCGACATATGAGAAAGTCTTGCTTCCGTATATCGCATCGCGGCAGCCGGGTCATCATCGATGGATCCATTATTTCCCTGCATGTCGATCAAAGGATTTGTGATCTTCCAATCCTGGGAAAGGCGGACCATCGCATCATAGACGGAGCTGTCCCCGTGCGGGTGATAGTTACCAATTACATTTCCTACCGTCTTTGCGGATTTGTGATATGGCTTGTTGTAGGTATTGCCATCTTCATACATCGCATAAAGGATGCGGCGCTGGACCGGTTTCAATCCATCCCGGGCATCGGGCAAAGCTCGTTCCTGAATAATATACTTCGAATACCGCGCAAAGCGATCGGACATGATGTCTTCCAGATTATCATAGACGATATGTTCCGGTTTCAATTCTTTTTTTGCCATCATGCCACCTCCTTACCGTATGCATCTTCCAAGGTGAATTCCACATTATCTTCGATCCACGCTCGACGGACATCCGCACGATCTCCCATGAAATCGGAAACCCTGCGTTCGGCCAAGGCCGCATTTTCAATACTGACACATAACAGTGTACGCGTTTCCGGATTCATCGTTGTTTCCCATAACTGGCTTGCATTCATCTCACCAAGACCTTTGTAACGAGTCAATGTGTATCCGCTCTTTAATTCTTTTCGTTTTTGGTCCAGTTCATCATCACTGTATAAATAGTATTCTTGATTTCCCTTGACGATCCGATATAAAGGTGGCAATGCGATATATAACATTTTGTTGTAGATTAGATCCCGCATATAACGGAAAAAGAACGTCAACAATAAATTCTGTATATGGGCTC
>DGUK01000021.1 GCA_002394635.1 Faecalitalea sp. UBA4312 | reverse complement strand
GGACAACGAAGATCCTCAAGCAGTCGACCAACGGAAACGATGTCGTATTGACCATTGATGCCAATTTGCAGATGACGGTGGAAAATGCCATGAAACAAACCATGGAACAAAACAATGCCGAAAAAGCATGGTGTATCGTTATGGAGCCGAAAACAGGTAAGATCTTAGCCTGGGCCAGCTATCCGACGTTTGACCAGAACGAACACGATAAGATTGAAAGCTATATTGATAACATTTCCACTTCGCAATACGAACCGGGTTCTGTTATGAAGCCGTTTACGTTTGCGACAGCGATCGATACCGGTGTGTATCCGGATGAGGATACGACTTTCCGGGCCGGAAGCTTTAATTATGGATATGATCCGGAAACGAAAAAGATCATCCGTCAAGCCTCCGGAACCAATACCGGTTATCCGGTTATTTACGATGCCTTACAGGAAGACTTCGGTACGATCAATTTTGATACGGCGCTGGCGTATTCCAGCAACGTCGGTATCTGTGAACTGTTATCAAATTATATAAACTACAAACAATATAAGCGGTATGTAGAAAATTTCGGGTTCTATCAATATACGGATATTCCGTATGTCGATGAAGCCCCGGGTGTTAACAATATCGATGTGGAATTCCCAATCAACTATTTGACCTCCGGTTTCGGACAAGGGTCTTCCATCACGGTATTACAACTTTGCCAGGCATACACCGCAATCTTTAACGATGGAAAGATGATGCGGCCGTACGTCGTTGACTCGATCATCGATACGGATACCAATGAAGTCCTCAAGAAATATGAACCGAAAGAGGTCGGCACACCGATCAGTGAAGAAACAGCCGATCATGTATCGGAGCTGATGAGCCATGTTCTGGATGCCGGCGCCAGTGGTGAGAAATTCCAGATGGACGGGGTCGATATGATTGCCAAAACCGGTACGGGCCAGATTTACAACGAGAAAACAGGAACGTATGATGAGGAACGATATACTTCCAGCATTATGGCGGCAGCACCACAGGATTCGCCACAGGTGATGGTTTACTGGGGTATGGTTTCAACCAATTACCTCGAATACTCAGCTGAACCATTTCAGGATATTATGCATGCGGCTCTGATTGCACAGGGAGTTTCAGGTTCTAATGATAACGATAACGACCAGAATTATGAAAAATGGGAAACTTATGAAATGCCTTCTTTGGTAAACCATTCCATGACATATGCCGAGCAGCAGCTGGATGGAAAAAAGGTAAAGGTTGTAAAAATTGGGGAAGGATCCAATGTGATAGACCAATATCCATTACGAGGAACCGTGGTGAATTCCAATGACCGTGTTTTCCTGGTGACCAACGATACGTCCATAAAAATGCCGGATATGACCGGATGGACAAGAAAAGATCTGACGGCATTCTGGCAGTTGACCGGTATCAGTATTCAAACAGATGGATATGGTAAAGTCGTATCACAGAATCAGAATATCGGAAATTCCATCAACAAGGACACCGTGATCGAGGTAAAACTGGAATAGTGAAAAAAACACATAATTTCATATAAAAAAACATGTTATTTTATGATATGATTGTACAGTAGTAGGAAAAGGAGATTTCGAATGAGTAGAAACAAAGTATATGCGTCCTGTGAAATTGCAGATCAAGAAATTCGTCTAATCATCCTTGAAATATTCGAAGGACATTTTAATGTCCTGCGTGTAGAGCGCGTTGCCTGTGATGGTGTTATCGGACAAAAGATCGTCAATGAGACCAATGTGGTCCAGGCAATCCGTAAAGCCGTCAACAACGCAGCCGCAGCTCTTGGATATCGTATTGAACGGGTATTATTGGCCATTCCTAGTGTCAATGTGAAAAGAGCTGTTCAGAAGATTCACGTTCAAGTAGAAGATGGAACGAAGTATATTCGTTTATTCCATATACAGCAGGGGCTGAATAAAGCTATTCAGAAAAAGATATCTGATGATGTTGAATTGGTAAATGTCGGTCAGATTAAATATATTGTTGATGGTCGTGAAAGCACGAAGATGCCAATCAGTGCATCCATTGATGATTTCCACATGAATGTGGAACTGATTTACGCAGATAAAGAAACCATTTATGCGTATGCCCGTTGTGTGGAGCAGGCGAATCTGGAAATTATGGATCTCTGTCTGGATTCCTATGCGATTGCCCAGGAGTCCGCTGTTCAGGTCAAGAGTATGGAGCGGAATATGATCCAGCTGGATCTGGAACCCAACCATTGCACATTAAGCTTGTTTGCACGTGGACGTCTGATCAGCTGTGTGGATCTGGATCAGGGATATAACGGATTTATAGCCGAACTGAAAGAGAAGTATCATCTGACAGATGCAGTATGTTACAGATTGCTACAGAATATTTTCTCTATGGATGCAGATCCGGATACAGACAAAATTATTTATATTGAACAAAAAGAAGACCTGCGGGTAGAGATCACCCGTAATGAATTGATAAATTCATGTGGACCGAAGATCCGTCAATGGGTACGTGATATCAACGAAGCATGTAAGCCAATCGTCGATCAAGGTGTCAGTGAATATGTATTAACTGGTAAAGGCGCCGGTATTGGAATTTTCCAGGATCTGTTGCAGCAGTTTAACTCCAATGCGGTAACGTATCAGCCACAGAGCATCGGTGCAAGAGACAGCTCATTCATTTGTTGTTTAGGTATGTTCTATGTATATAATGATATCAATCGAATTCGACATTCTGAAAAAATCAGTGTCAACAACAATGAATTGGGTGCCAGCATAGATTCCATCAATCACCAGGCAAAGAATGGAGAAGGTGGATTCACTAAACGATTAAAGAGTGTCATATTGTCAGAGGAAGAATAAGAGGTGGAACGAACATGGCAGAAATGAATCAAGTCGCAAACATTAAAGTATTTGGAATCGGTGGAGGCGGATCCAACGCTGTAAACCGAATGGTAGCCGATGGTGTACAGGGTGTTAATTTCTATATCTGTAATACAGATGTTCAGGTTATGAAGAATTCCCCTTGTGAAAATAAGATCGTTTTAGGAAAAGAAACAACAAAAGGTCTGGGAGCCGGTGGAAATCCGGAATTCGGACGTAAAGCTGCAGAAGAAGCAGAAAGCGAGATCCGTGATGCAGTGAAAGATGCAGACATGGTTTTCATTACAGCCGGCATGGGCGGAGGAACCGGAACCGGTGCTGCTCCGTTAGTAGCTCGTGTAAGTAAAGAAGAAGGCGCTCTGACTGTAGCTGTCGTTACACGTCCGTTTACCTTTGAAGGACGCAGACGTTCTAATAATGCCCGTGAAGGGATTGAAGAATTGAAGAAATATGTTGACTCTTTTATCGTTGTATCCAATGACAATCTGCTGGAAGTAATCGGACGTAAACCGATTGAAGAAGCATTCCAGGCTGCAGACAATGTATTGCGTCAGGGTGTACAGACTATTTCCGATTTGATTGCCGTACCGGCTCTGGTAAACCTGGACTTTGCCGATGTCCGTACAGTTATGATGAATCAGGGTCGTGCTTTGATTGGTATCGGTATGGCCGAAGGCGAAGACAAAGCTGTTGTTGCTGCTGAGAAAGCCATTCAGTCTCCGTTGCTGGAAGCACAGATCGGTGGAGCAAAATCTGCTATCATCAATATCACCGGTGGAGATAAAGTCAGTCTGTTTGATGCACAGAATGCAGTCGCTGTCATTCAAGATGCAGCCGGTGGAGATGTGGACGCCATCTTTGGTATCGCCATCAATGAACAATTGGGAGATGCCATCATTGTTACTGTCATCGCAACCGGATTTGAAGAAAAACGAAGAAAAGGCGATGCAGTGGATGTAGCCGGAACAGACAATTTGGATGATGCTGCTTTATTTACACAGCCTAAGATCCAGACACCGGTAAATGCAGGTGTTGTAACAAGTATTGAAGAGGATTCTGACGATTCGATTCCGAATTTCTTCTTTAACCGTTAATCAGACGTATAAAGATCTATCTAAAGATAGGTCTTTTTTATATACTAATAGATACTGTACTTCATTTTTGCTCTATGTGTATAAGGATGTATGTTCTATGCATTCTTTTTTTATGTAAAAAGAGATATAATATATTTATAATGTATAGAAGGTGAAGATATGAAGCGTTTGAAACTATTCTTATTATTTTGTTTGTTTATGTTCTTTTATATCGGCTCTCCGGTTCATGCACAAGAAACCGAGATTATCTCGGATGATACGACCGAAGAGATCCAACAATTAGATTCAAAAAATATGGATCCAGATACAACGCAGGAGCAACCTGTGGAAGAAGATCCTTTGTCAGAAACGCAGGCGGACCTCACTTACCAGACTGATGTACAGAGCGCAGGCTGGCAGGCACCGAGATCAACAGATCAGGTAGCAGGAACTATCGGGAAAGCAAAAAGAATTGAAGCATTAAAGATTTATGTGGCTTCTTCTCTGGAAGGTAGTGTGGAGTACCGTACTCATGTGCAGAATATAGGTTGGACCGGCTGGAGCAGGGACGGACAACTGTCTGGCAGCTCCGGAAAAGGTCTGCGATTGGAGGCTGTACAGATCCGTCTTACTGAGAAACTAGCAGAAATGTATGTAATACAATATCGTGTACATTGTCAGGACTATGGCTGGTTAGGATGGGCTGCGGATGGACAGTATGCCGGAACCCAAGGCTATGGCAAACGAATGGAAGCTATTCAGATTCGATTAGTGAAAAGGGAATCGGCGATACCTGTATCCGATCGACCGATCTTTTATGCACCATACATACGCTATCAGACACATGTACAGACATATGGATGGCAGAATCCAAAGATCGATGGTCAAATGGCCGGAACGACAGGAAAGTCAAAACGACTAGAAGCAATACGATTGAATTTGGTAGATCCTAATTTGAAGGGTCATATACAGTATCGGACACATGTACAGTCCATTGGCTGGCAGGACTGGAAACAAGATGGACAGTTAGCCGGTACCACTGGTAAATCTAAACAAGTTGAGGCCATTCAGATTCGACTGGACGGACAGATTGCAGAAGACTATGATGTGTATTACCGTGGGCATGTAAAAGATTATGGATGGCTAGAATGGACTTCAAATGGGATGATTTCAGGTACTACGGGCTGTGGAAAACAAATGGAGTCGCTACAAATCAAACTAATCAAGAAAACAAATGCCAAACTAAATGGAGGAAATACGGTTTCGTATCTCAATAAGAATACTGGGTATTACGGGAATACAATAGTAACAGGATGGAATAAGATCAATCAATCATTTTATTATTTTGACTCCAAAGGAAATATGGTAACTCGACAAGTAATCGATGGATACTATCTTATGGCAAATGGTAAACGTTTGGATCTTTCGGGCTTGAAAAAACAATTACAAGACTATATACATAAACATCAACTGAAAGGAGAATCGTGGTCATTTTCATTATTGATCAATCAAGCAGATTCCATGATGTGTTCCATGAATTCACATTCGATGCCTGCTGCCAGTGTAATCAAACTGTTTGTGATGGCAACCGTATATGATAATTATAAACCATTATGTAAAAAATATGGAAAATCCAATATTGATAATAATCTGAAATCGATGATTACTGTCAGCGACAATGACGCCTGGGGTTATTTACTGCGCTGTCTGGGCGGAGGCAAGCGTTCCAAAGGAAAAACCGCGGTTCGAAAGTGGTGCGTAGATCATGGATATTCAGATACTTTACGCATTGAGACTTGGAAGGAAAACAATACAACTGTGAATGATGTTACGCATTTTTTAGAAGCACTGTATCAAAAAAAATATGCATATTCGTCACAGATGATATCCTTGTTGAATCATCAAACGAGAACTTGGAAAATTCCGGCCGGTCTTCCTTCTTCTGTTCGGAGTGGGAATAAAACTGGTGAGCTGGACAACGTACAAAATGATGCTGCTATTATTTATGCGCCAAAAAAGACGTATTTTTTAACGATTATGTCTAATAAAGTAAAAGATGGATATCATGCCATCGGTATGATACGAAAGATGTCCTCTATAACATATAAGTATTTACAGAAAAGACTGTAAGTTCTTTAAACAAACACAATCATTTGAATTCCTAACCAATGGTATTACCAGAAATGACATGGCATTTAGAAAGATTCCTGTATAAGTGTTTTTATATGATAGTTTGACAGAGAGAGCATTACAATGTAGACTAAGAAAATAGGAAACAGTATTAGAAGAATAAATATATTTATAAATAGTTAAGTATGTGTGCATTTACGAATGATTATCAATTTTGGGAGGGATATGAATGAAGAACTATCTTTGGAGTGTATTGTTCTTATTGTGTTTATGGATTCCGTTTTCAATGGATATAGAAGCAAAAGAAGATGATCCTGTCATTGTTGATACAACGGAAGCTGGCCAGGATACGGTGGATGAGGAATTAGCCAATTCTGCCATCACTATGGATGATCCTGATTCCGAAGATCAACCTGCAAATGAGAATACTGAATCGGAAGTACAGGCAGTTCCTGAGGCTTCCGTGGAGTATCAGACACATATTCAGAATATCGGTTGGCAGGAAAAGAAAGTCGACGGACAAATGGCCGGAACGACAGGCCAATCAAAACGAATAGAAGCAGTATGGATCCATGTGGATTCTCAGTTGCAAGGTGGTATACAATACCGTACTCATGTTCAAAATAAAGGCTGGACAGAATGGACAGATCCTGATTCTGAGCAATGGTCAGGTACCACAGGAAAAGGATTACGCATCGAAGCGATTCAAATACGTCTTCTCGGAGAATTAGAAAATTACTATTCCATTTATTATCGTACGCATATTCAGGATTATGGCTGGCTTGGCTGGGCCGGAAATGGAGAATTCGCCGGAACCCAGAGCTATGGCAAGCGTATGGAAGCACTGCAGATCGTGTTGTTGAAAAAGGAACAGGAGGCACCAATTTCGAATAATCTGGCCTTCTATGCACCATATGTAGGTTATCAGACACATGTGCAGACATATGGCTGGCAAAACAAAAAAACGGATGGGGAGATGGCTGGGACTTCCGGTGAATCTAAACGGTTAGAGGCCATTCGGCTGTCTTTAATGTATCCGGAATTGAAAGGCCATATCCTTTATCGAACACATATACAGAACGTAGGCTGGCAAAACTGGAAACAAGATGGACAAATCAGTGGAACAACCGGACAGTCTTTACGATTGGAAGGAATACAAATCAAACTGACAGGAGAGGCAGCTGGCATCTACGATGTATATTATCGTGTTCATGCCCAGGATTATGGCTGGTTAGAATGGACTAGCAACGGAAACTGCTCGGGAACAGAAGGTTTAAAACTTCGCCTGGAAGGAATAGAAATTCGACTTGTAAAAAAGGAAGAGGATAAACCTTCCAGTGTAAATACAGTTTCTTTCCTAAAGAAAAATATTCCCTATATGAACGACGCAATTGTCGTCGGCTGGCAAAGGATGAACAATGGATATTACTATTCAGATCCGCAAAAAGGCTTATTAAAGGGATTCCACACGCTGGAAGAAAACGAATATGGATTTAATATACGAACCGGGAAACAATTCAGGAATACATTTGTATATCTAAATGACAAAGGGTATGGAAAACGTGATCGAAACGTTGTCTATTTTGATACGGAAGGTGTTCTGATAAAGCATGATGTTACACTGAATAAAGCTTCGATAAAGATTGATCCAAATGGAATCGTACAATCTGTGACGCACAACGGCATAAAGTATTATTCTCAGCTGGATGGCAAGTGGGCCAACAAAACATTCGGATACTGGACAATGGGAGCCACTGGTTGTCTGCCAACGGTAGCAACCATGGTCATCAATTATCTGCTGAATTTAAACAAGACTCCGGCTGATATAGCACAGGATCTGTATAAACATAAGTATTACAACAACCCGAAGTATGGAAAAGGAACGATTGCATCTGCCTGGAATTATTTGGCAAATCAATTTGGACTGACTATTCAATACATTTATACTAATGATGCGTTAAAGAGTGCACTGGCTCACGGTAACCTGGTGGTGGGAGCCGTAGAATCCACGTTATTCGGAGAATATGGATATACTCATGAATTGTTGTTGTATAATTATAAAAGTTCAAATCAGTGTCAGGCGTATGATCCGTATTTCAAATCGAATAATAAAAGCTTTTCAATTGACAAAATCTGGTCAAACAGAACACGTACAAAGGAAGACCGCTTAAATGGTGCTTGTTTTTTCTCGGTTCTGATTCGGTAATAATATTTGAGAGAATCTTTATAAGGGTTCTCTCTTTATTTATATTCACCAGATTAAGGAAAAAATACAGATATTCCTGATCTAAATAATGTTTCATTCTTGATTGTCGGCATCAAAGCCATAGTCTTTATGAATGTAAGTTTTAATAAACTAAGAGTATTCTTTAACTTTTAAGAATCAAGGTTGTATATAAACAGCAACAGTAACGGATATATCCATAATTTATGATTGAAATAATGATATCAAGAGTTTTCACTAATAAATATAGTTTTGAACAAATAAGTTTGTATCTATTTATGAACGAAAAAGAACGATTTATGATAATATATTATTTAAGGAAAATAGGGGATATTGTATGGCAACACATAAGAAAGCAGTAAGCAAGAATCATAATAAAAAGAAGAAAAAACAACAAAACCGGAGTCGTATTTTTTTGGCGGTCGGTGTTTTTTTGATTGTTTGTATTGGTTGGACCGTGGTTAATCGTCATTTTAACTATAGTACAGCGGAAGGCGTCAAATATATAAAATCATTAGAACAGGATGATACGAAAACAGTCAAAAAGGAATTAAAAAAGAAAAGGGATGCTGAAAGAAAAGCCGCTATTGCAGCGGGTGAGTTTGATATCTTTGGAATGTTTGAGGATTATGTCATTTTCGGAGATTCGCGTGTGATGGGCTTTTCGTTCTATGGCTTTTTAGAAGATGCCCGTGTGCTGGCGGATTCCGGCGCAACGATTAAAAATATTCAGGATCATCTGGATGAAGTAGAACGTATGCATCCATCCAACATTTTCTTTTCCTATGGAGTAAATGACATGGGCATGAATATTAATGCTGAAGAAGGCGGTTATGGACAGATCTATGCCGATCAGATCAAGAAGGTATTAGATATTGTGCCGGAGGCCAATATCTATGTGGTGGCCATCATGCCATGTACGCCGGATACGTTAGAGAATAATCCGGCCTGGAAACAAGTAAATACCTATAATAAAGAAATTGAAAAAATGTGTAAGGAAAACAAATGGAATTATATCAATGTGAATAATATTACAGATGGTGGAAACGCTGATATTTATCAATCGGATGGAATTCATTATCTGTCGACTTTTTACAGTGAATGGGCGGCAGCTATATTCGATGAAATATCTGATTAAAAGCGATGTATAACCTTAAACAGAGGATCGGCATGTCCATCTAGTAAAGAAATATATTGTTATAGGCTTGTGATGGTGTTGTCATCTGTATCTGTGGACCATTGATCTGAAAACGTAATAAGTGTGTTTTGGGATTTCCGGATCCGGTTCGTAAGACTACTGAAAAGGATTTTAGAGTGAGGTATACATTTCGTCGAGATTAAATTATATGGGCTTCGGCCATAAGGGAAGAGATAAGCAGTTGACGGGGGATAAGATATGAAGAAGTTTAAAATTGTTCAGATTGTGTTATTTGTACTGATTTGTTTGTTTATGGGGTCCTTTTTAATTACACCGACTGATAGTAAGGCATCATTTAACTATGTGACAAAAACGACATTGAAATCAGAAAATATGGATCAATATACCGAACAGAACAATCAGAATATTAAACGTTTTTTAAGTATCGATCCTACAGCATATAAAAATGTCTCATATTATAAAAATGTCGATGATATGAAAGCCAGTGAAATTGTTCTGGTACAGTTTAAGTCGGATGACCAGGCAGCCGCTTTTGAAGAGGCTATGAATCAAAGAGTGTCAGATCAATTGAATATTTATGATGCTTATCTTCCAAAGGAGGCCGATCTGTGCCGTGATGCAATCGTATATACACAGGCCAACTATGGAATCTATGTGACTAATAAAAAGGCAGATGCTATTGTGGATCGTTTCAAAACAAGTTTAAAGGGGGAATCAAAATGAGTTTTTCAAGTTTAATCTTCATTTTCGCATTTCTACCTCTGACCTTATTGTTGTATCATTTACTGCCGACATCGCAGATCAAGAACATGGTTCTATTGTTTGCTAGTTTTTTGTTCTATGCATGGGATGATCCGAAGTTTTTGATTTTATTGATATTGTCGGTTCTATGGAACTATGTGTCTGCTTTATCTTTTAATCAGGAAACAGATACCAAAAAAAGAAAACGCAGTTTTGTGTTTGGCGTTGTGGTCAATATCCTGATCCTAGGTTTCTTTAAATATACAAACTTCTTTTTGGGTGGTCTTGTTCATTTAAAGCTGAGCTTACCTATCGGATTGTCATTTTTTACATTTAGTGCAATTTCCTATCTCGCGGATGTTTATATGGGCAAATCGAAGGCGCAGAAAAATTTATTGTCTGTCGCATTGTATATCAGTTTTTTTGGAAAAGTAAATATGGGACCGATCGTTCAGTATCATGATATGGAAGAATTCCTGGCAAAACGGGAAGTGACCGGGGAAAAGTGGAATACTGGGATCGTGCTGTTCTTAAAAGGACTCTTTAAGAAAGTTTTGATAGCGGACCGACTTGCAGTGATGTTTGGAGCGTTGGCTGCAGACACTTCGGTCGTCGGTACATGGTTGTATGCCATCAGTTATATGCTGCAGCTTTACTTTGACTTTTCTGGTTATAGTGATATGGCTATTGGTTTAAGCCGGTTGTTCGGCTTTGATTTTGCACCGAACTTTGACCATCCGTATATTGCCCGCAATATTCAGGATTTCTGGCGGCGCTGGCACATTTCTCTGTCACGTTGGTTCCGTGATTATATTTATATTCCTTTGGGAGGTAATCGTGTTTCCCAAACTATGTATATTCGCAATATCATGATTGTTTGGTTATGTACCGGTTTATGGCATGGAGCCAACTGGACTTTTATCGTATGGGGTCTGTATTATGGTTTGTTACTGTTGCTGGAAAAGTACTTCCTGCGGGACATTCTTTCCCATGTACCTACAGCTGTCCAGCACATATATACGCTGTTACTGGTATTGATCGGATGGGTTTTCTTTATGAGCCCGAATATCGGTGCAGCTTTTGGCGTCATTGGTCGGATGTTCTTTATCGGAACCAATGGTTTGATAAGCAGCTCTGCCTGGTTTTATCTGAAGAGCAATATCCTTCTGTTGATAGTAGCCTGTGTCTTCAGTACGACGTTTTATAAATATTTATGGCGAATGGATGTTGTATTCCTTCACAAACAAGCGCCACTGGCAGCCACGATCGTATATGTATTATTGTTTGTCATCAGTATTACCTACATCATTTCTAGTACATATCAGTCATTCTTATACTTTGCATTTTAGAAGGGAGTTCGTATCAAATGGATAATAAAAAACAACATAAATATTTGAATCGGGCTCATCGTATGATCCGTATGGTCTTTTTGACCAGCATTCTTCTGGGTCTGGTTGTAAATATTCTGGTTCCCGATCGGGATACATCGGACATGGAAAACCGTTCACTAGCTAAATTTCCGGCAATTTCTTTAAAGACAGTATCTAATGGTGATTTCTTTAAAGGTATGGAAAGCTGGTTTGCTGATCAGTTTGTGGGTCGGAATACACTGATCAAACTGAATTATATGAATCAAAAAGCGGCCGGTATCCGGGAAATCAATAATGTATACCTGGGCAAGAACATGCTGATTGAAAAGGCTGCTGAACCGAACAAGGAACAGCTGGACCGTAATATAAAGGGTATTAATGACTTTGCTAAAAGACATCCGGAATTAAAGATCCGTTTTGTACTGGCACCGAATGCCATCAGCATTGAAAAGAATAAACTGCCTGGCTCGGCTCCGACACGCGATCAGAATAAAGATATAGATAATGTGTATAAATCTTTAAATAATACGATTGAAACGATCGATCTGCGGGAAGCGATGAACGAGTATAAAGATGAGTACATCTATTATAAGACGGATCATCACTGGACCAGTTTGGGAGCTTTTTATGCGGCCCAGCAGATGGAATCCAAAGTCAATAAAGATGATTATGACATCATGCCGGTTACCAATGATTTTCAGGGGACGCTGTCTTCTAAAAGCGGAAACAGCACCTTGCATGATCGCATCGATATCTATGTGCATAAAGACGATATCCGTTATATGGTAACCCATGGATCTGACGGCTCGGAAACTCTGTCTATGTATAACTCAGAGGCTTTGAAACAAAAGGATAAATATCAGGTTTTCCTGGGTGGAAATGAAGGCATGATCAATATTTCTATTG
>DGUK01000031.1 GCA_002394635.1 Faecalitalea sp. UBA4312 | reverse complement strand
AGTTCGAATCTCTTACTCTCCGCCATTTATCTAATCAGCCTTTATATAAAGGCTTTTTTTTATTTCTTGCACTCCATTTCTCATCAATACTATCTTATTGTATCTTTGTTATACCCAACCAATAAAAGACAAGCTGTTTTCCCGATTCTTCAATGCTCAAAAAATCATTGAAAATGAAATAAGACTGGAACATATATTCTTTATTTCGAAATGATTTTTATCTGTACTCTAAAAAAATAAGCCCTTTCCAAAAGGGCTTATATATCTGCAAATATTCTTTATTGTTTTTTAGTCTTCAAGAAAAGCAGTTGCTTCTTCCATGACTTGTCCAATCGTATCATGTATCACAAGATCCGCTCTGCCATCCATTGGTGTGGAATCCCGATTAATCAGCACTAGATGTTTTCCATGAAAATAATTGATCAGACCAGCAGCCGGATAGACAATTAAGCTGGTTCCACCGACAATTAAAAGATCAGCTTTTTCAATAGCATCGATGGCTCCGTAAATCGTTCCTTCATCCAGACCTTCTTCATAAAGAACAACATCCGGTTTGATGATACTGCCACAATTGTCACATCGAGGGATACCCTGCGCATCACGGTTATTGATAGTATCCTCAAGGCTGAAGAACTTACGGCATCTTGTGCAGTTGTTGCGAAGTACCGAACCATGCAATTCATAAACAACCTGATTGCCGGCCTTTTGGTGAAGTCCGTCAATATTCTGTGTGACGACGGCTTTGAGCTTGCCTGCTTTTTCAAGTTTTGCCAAGGCTTTGTGTGCTTTATTCGGTATTGCGTCTGGATAAATCATCTGATTAAAATAGAATTCATAAAACTCTTGTGGATTCTGTATAAAAAAGCTATGGCTGATCATACGTTCTGCCGGATATCTATATTTTTTCTTATATAATCCGTTATCACTTCGAAAATCAGGGATATTACTCTCCGTGGATACACCGGCTCCTCCAAAAAAAACAATATTATCGGATTCTTTGATCCAATCTTGTAAAGTGGACATACTATCGCCTCCCGTCTTTATTATAATTAAGAAAAACACTTTTTAAAATCAAAAAAGGACCCATTTTTAATGGGCCCTATATTGTTGTTGACTAAGCTACCTCAAATGTGTAATGACCATCCTTGTAGTCAACAATAATTGTAGAGTCTTTGACAACACCGCTTTCGATAATGGTTTTCGCAATCTGTGTTTCAATCTGTCTTTGGATGTATCTTTTCATAGGTCGGGCACCAAATACAGGATCTACACCAAGCTGTGCAATCTGCTCATACACATTGTCTTTGACTTCCAGCTTAATATCACGGGAGGCCAGACGATCTGCCAGCTGTTCAATGAATTTATGTGCAATTTTAATGAACGCTTCATTATCCAACGCATTAAATACAATGATTTCATCAATACGGTTAATGAATTCCGGTTTGAAATGATGTTTTACTTCATCCATATACCGTTCTTTTCTTTGTTCATCGGACATTTGTTCAAACGCATACTGACTTCCTAGATTGCTGGTCATGATAATAATCGTATTTTTAAAATCTACGGTCACACCCTTCGAATCCGTAATCCTTCCATCATCAAGAATCTGAAGCAGCGTGTTAAACACATCCGGATGCGCTTTTTCAATTTCATCAAATAACACAATACTATAGGGATTCCGACGAACTGCTTCCGTTAATTGTCCGCCTTCATCATAGCCTACATATCCCGGAGGCGCTCCAATCAGACGAGATACACTATGTTTTTCCATATACTCAGACATATCAATACGAACAATATGCTTCTCATCATCGAATAATTGCTCTGCTAAAGCCTTTGCTACTTCCGTTTTACCAACACCGGTCGGCCCTAAGAACATAAAAGAACCAATCGGCCGATTCTCGTCCTGGATCTGTGCTTTAGAACGAAGTATTGCATCAGTTACCAGATCTAAAGCTTCATCCTGGTTGTAAACACGTTTTCCTAATTCATCTTTTAATCGAAGAAGTTTTTCTCTTTGGCTTTCCACTAGACGATTAACTTCCACACCAGTCCATTTGGAAATGATTTTGGCAATCATCTCTTCATCCACAATTTCCTGGATCAGCGCATCTTGTTTATCCATACTCTGGAACTTAGCAATCCGAGTTTCTAATTCAGGAATCAGTCCATACTGTAAACGAGCGGCTTCTTCATATCGTGCTTCATTTCTTGCTTTTTCCAGATCAAGACGTGCTTTTTCAAGTTTTTGCTTATCTTCCTTGGCTTCCGCCAACGCATATTTTTCATCTTCCCAGTGTGCATGCATTTCATCCCGCTGGGATTGTAATGACTCCAATTCTTTTTCAATCTGGTCTCTTCGTTCAATGGTCTTTTTATCCGATTCATCCTGCAAAGAGGTTTTCTCAATCTGCAGCTGCAGGATCTTTCTTTGCAGTTCATCAAGCTCCTGTGGCATGCTCTCCATTTCTACCTTTAAAGTTGCACAGGCTTCATCAACCAAATCGATGGCTTTATCCGGAAGGAATCTGTCCGTAATATACCGATTGGATAGGCTGGCAGCTGCTACTAGTGCCTCATCTTTGATCTGTACCCCATGATAACTTTCAAAACGATCCTTCAAACCACGAAGAATACTGATTGTTTCTGATACGGTCGGTTCCTGTACCATTACTCTCTGAAAACGACGTTCCAACGCAGCATCTTTTTCAATATAGTTTCTGTATTCTTTAAAAGTCGTAGCCCCGATACAATGAAGTTCACCACGAGCCAGCATTGGTTTTAATAAATTGGCAGCATCCATGGAACCTTCTGTTTTTCCGGCACCGACCAGATTATGGATCTCATCGATAAACAGAATAATCTGTCCGCTCGCTTTCTTAACTTCATCCAGAATTGCTTTTAATCTTTCTTCGAATTCACCACGATATTTTGCACCGGCAATGAGTGAACCCATATCCAGTTCAATCAACTGTTTCTCCTTCAGAGACTCCGGTACATCTCCCTTCATAATGCGCCATGCCAGACCTTCTACAACAGCTGTTTTACCAACACCAGGTTCACCAATCAAAACAGGATTGTTTTTAGTCTTACGAGACAAGATCTGCATTACACGACGAATCTCATCATCACGACCAATGATCGGATCGATCTTTCCACTTCGTACATCCGCTACGAGATCACGACCATATTTCTTCAAACTTTCAACATTTTCTTCTGCGTTCGGCGTATCATATTTCTTTCCATTTCTACGTTCCAGCTCTGCTTTTTGGCATTGTTCTTCTTGTAAATGAAATTCCTTGACCAGACGTTTAGAGATATAGGATTCATTAAACATGAGAGCCAGCCAGACACTGGCAACAGACAAATAAGTCTCCTCGTGAGCCCTGGCCCATTTATCCGCTTTATCCAATGATTTCTGTACAGCATTGGAAAAATTCAGGTTAGCAACCGAACTTTTAGAAATATGCTGATTTTCTTCAGCAATTATTTCCAAAGCCTTTTGCTTATTCACCCCAACACGATCAAACAGACCATTAATCGTATCCGTTTTAAAAATAGCTTCCAGCATATCGATCGAGTCAACACTTGGATGTTCTCTTTCTTTGGCTAAAGTAATTGCATCCATCAATACCTTTTGCATATTTTCTGACATTTGTTCATAATTCATGATAAGCACCTCCTTTGCACTTACCGCAGTTATCTGCTAACTGTAGTATATCACCTATTTTAGCACTGTCAATAGTTGAGTGCTAATTTTCTGCTTGTTTTTTGAAGAAAGATACTGTTGATTCTGTATCAAAAATCAGAAAAAAATCCCCTCTTCGAGATACTATCATATTCTTTCTATCAAAATTTAAACATCTCGTTTTGACAACAATCTAATATTTTCCGATGTATCCATCTACCATCAAGACAGATCTAAATAAAATCGATGTTCCCCTCTATAGGATTCTTTCTCACCAGGACAATAGTGCACAAAAAAAGATTGTAACAGCAACATCTGTTACAACCTTCTTATTTATTTAAAGAAACCGTTACGATGATAAGCACGCTGCCAGTTCACTGTGAATTCTCCGACAGCAATTGTCGTAGCCGGATGATCCATCAGACTGTAAATAACATCAACTGGTAATGTTTCAGCCTGAATGCCTGCTTTCATCAGCTCATGTGCTTGCAATGCATTTTTGAAACTGGCCGCCACAATTTTGGTAGGCAGACCGCTTACCCTTAACATTTCGATCAGATCTTTTACATCCTGAATGCCGTCTCCATAATTGCACATACGATTTACATAAGGCGCAAGATAATCTGCACCGTTCATAGCTGCCATCATTGCCTGATTGCTAGAATAAATAGCTGTAGCCAATGTAGGAATTCCTTCTTTCTTACATTGCTTGATTGCTTTCAACCCTTCATGTGTTACCGGAATTTTCACATACATGTTCTTTGGTCGAAGTTGCACGATCTTGCGGGCTTCTTCCATGATTCCATCATAATCAGTGGCGATAACCTGTGCAAACAGCTTCATGTCTTCATCCAATAAATCAATGATTTCCTTTAAAACCTCTTCTGGTTCTTTGCCTGACCGTGTTAAAATAGTTGGATTTGTTGTTACACCACTCACTGTTACAAGTTCCATTAAATTCTTTATTTCTTTTACATCGCTTGAATCAATATACAGTTCCATAATATGCCTCCTATGTTTACTGATATAGTAACACATTATTATCATTAATCAAGTATTTTTTATTATTTATTATTGTTTTTTATTTATTTTATAGAATTAACTCTCTATTAGTTATGTTATAATGGACTCAGCTTATAGAATAAGGAGATTGTTATGAAAAAAGCAAAAAAAATTATAGATTCTGTATATTGGGTCGGCGCCCGAGATATCAACTGTCGTGATTTTCACGGCGAGTTGTTTCCTATTGAAGAAGGGGCTACTTATAATGCATATCTTGTAATCGATGAACAGATCACACTATTTGATACAGTTGAGGAAGAGTTTACCAAGGATTGTCTGGAACGTATCCATTCGGTAATCGGTGACAAAGAACTGGATAATATTGTTTTACAGCATGCCGAACCAGATCATTCTGGTGGATTGGTTCAACTGCAGAAAGCGTACCCAAATGCACATATCTATGCTTCGACCGGATGTGTACGTAATGTAAAGGCACAGTTCCCAATTGATTTTGATATCACTCCATTGAAAACCAATGACACAATCTGTACAGGTAAGTTTAATTTCACCTTTGTTGAGATGCAGATGATCCACTGGCCGGATAATATGTTGACCTACTGTCCGGAATTAAAAACGGTTTTCTCCAATGATGCCTTTGGTCAGCATATCATCAACTACCAGCTGACAGACCAAGGATTGGATAAAGACTACTGTATCCGCCAGGCAAAAGAGTATTATGCAAATATTGTTTTACCATATACAGCTCAAACTGCCGCCAAATTAAAACTGATTGGTTCCATGAATCTGGATATTGAATACATTATGCCGGCCCATGGCATCATCTGGAAAGACTTTGTGTCTGATATTTTAGCTGCATATCAGGACTTTGCTGCTCTAACATCAAAAAATAAGGCTGTAATCGTTTATCAGTCTGTATGGAATCATACGCAGGAACTGGCTGAAAGCCTGGCTGAAGGATTCGGAGATGCTGGATGGGATGTTAAGATCTATCCATTAAGCACAACGCGTTCTTCTATCATTTTCCGGGAGATCATGGATGCCAAAGTAATCTGTGTTGGTTCCGGTACTTACAACAATGATATGTCCTACAGCGTTGCTGCCTTTCTACAGCATTTAAAAGCCTCCAAGCTCAAAGGTAAAAAAGGTCTGGCCTTTGGTGCGTACGGCTGGTTCCCTCGTGTAGCCGGCACATTAGAACAGATCATGACCGAAGCTGGTTTGGAATCTGCGCATGAAGCAATCAAACAAAATTTCCAGCCAAGCGACAATGATCTGGAAAACGCCTACAACATCGCTACAGAAATCGCAAAAGCTTTATAATAACAATAACGCCGGTTATAACCGGCGTTTTCTTATAGACTGATATGAGAGTTCATCTTGAAACGAATGCCCTTTGGAATCTTATTTTTGATGTGATTCCCGTCACTTTTTCCAAATCCAAATGGAATGCCTTTGTAACATACAGCTGTAAAACCCTTTTCCGTTTTCAAAGCGATTTCCATTCCATGCATGAACTGATCCATCTGGTGTTCATCAAGTTCAACTTTATGGGTATATGCATCGATCCAGTCTGCCTGCATATAAAACGCATGGCTTGGTTCAAATCGATTCTTCTTCATTTCCCCCAGGTAGATTCCTTGGCGTATACAATGCACTTTTTTCATATCCACAAATGGTTGATCCATCGCATAGATACGGTCGTTTTTGACATAATAATACGAAGGCTCTACACGCAGCTGTTCAACTAAAAAAGAATGCACCAGCTTCGGTGGTTTCTGATTTTTGATCCGTGTCAATTCTCTTCTCTCTCCGCTGGTTTTTCTTAATTTGGCAATAAAATGTCCTTCCCCTTCATCCATTGGAAAAATACGTCTCGTTTCTGTTAAACCGATTCCCTCTCTTCCAAACGGGGCGTCAATCTTTATGAGCTCCATATCCTTATATGTAGATAAAAACCAGTCAATGACATCCTCATTCTCTTCTTTTGCATAGGTACACGTCGAATAAACCAATATTCCGTTTTTCTTTAGAGCACCATATGCGTGCGAAAGTATCTCCTTTTGAATTCTGGCACAATTCTCGATCCGTTCTAGGGACCACTGCTGTAAGGCTTCGTTATGTTTTTTCATCATACCCTCTCCTGAACAGGGAGCATCCACCAGGATTTTATCAAAAGTGGCCGGAAACTGATGACAGATATTTTTAACTGTGTCATTGGTAATGGCAACATTGCCAAATCCCATTCTTTCCATATTGGATAACAGAATCTGACAACGACGAGATTCAATTTCATTGGAAATAAGAAACCCGTTTTTCAGTTGTTCAGCAATCTGGGTGCTCTTTCCGCCCGGTGCCGCGCATAAATCCAGTACAATGTCATCCGGTTGAATATCAAGTATAGTTACAGGTCCAGAAGCACTTGGTTCTTGTAAATAGAAAGCACCGGTCCAATGTAAAGGATGGTTTCCATAGGGTTCATCAATGTAATAGCCCGATGCACAAAACGGGGATTTACGGAGTGACGATTCAAACACGTTGCTTTTCCATTTTCTTCGGTTGATACGCAACCCTTGATACATTGGTCTTGAAAGAGATTGCAGAAAGGAATCAAACTCTGCTGGTATATAACTCTTTATCCGTTCTAAAAAAACTTCATTCATAGTGCCTCCTAATAAAATGTTGTTTCCGGTCGAATACGACA
>DGUK01000104.1 GCA_002394635.1 Faecalitalea sp. UBA4312 | reverse complement strand
GAAGGCATGATCAATATTTCTATTGATAATGATTCGGACCGTCGATTGCTTTTGATCAAAGACAGTTATGCCAATGAATTGATCCAGTTTTTATTACCGTATTATCGGACCATAACGATTATTGACCCTCGTTATTATTTTGATGATATTGAAAGACAGATGAACAGGGACATTATCACAGATGTTTTGTTTATGTATAATGCCAATACATTCCTGGAAGATACATCATTAGCAGATTGTCTGGCAGAGCAGGAAACTCAGGAGGAAGAAATGGATGAGGAAGAAGAGGTGGTGGAATGACGCTTATTAAAAAAAATCGGATCTTATTTGCCATCGTTCCGGTTCTTATGTTGCTGTGGCTGATGGTACAAGCAAATGTTTATGCTGAAGAAGTGCCGGAGGATCAGCAGCCTGTCATTGCAGAACAAGAAGAAGAAAATCAAAAATCGCAGGAAAAACAGTTGATCGGTTTAGAGAATCAGGGGCAAGATGTAGAAAGTGTTTCATCGATTTCCAGTCATCCAATAACAGGTCCTTCCAATGAAAGCAGCGATATTTCCTATCAGGCGCATATACAGAATATCGGCTGGCAGGAAGGGAAACAAGATGGACAGATATCAGGAACAACCGGCCAAAGCAAGCGAGTGGAAGCCTTTCGATTACAGCTTGTCAGTCAGGAATTTGATGGAAATATTGAATACCGCAGTTATGTACAGGAAGCTGGCTGGGAAAATCAGTGGAGATCCAGCAACCAGATTTCCGGAACCACCGGACAAAGTAAGTATATCGAAGCTATACAGGTGCGTTTGACCGGCAAGATGGCCATGCATTATGATGTATATTATCGTGTACATATTCAAAACTATGGCTGGCTGGACTGGGCCAGCAACGGATTGTATGCCGGTTCAAAGGGACTTAATAAACGAATTGAAGCTATGCAGATCCGATTGATCGAAAAGGGCAAGGCCAGTCTGAAAACCGACAACGAAAATGTTGGAAAGGACGTGCAGTATTGCACGCATGTACAGAATTATGGCTGGCAAGCTTATCTCTATGATGGACAGACAGCGGGAACGACGGGTTTATCCTTGCGCCTGGAAGCCATTAAATGTGCTTTGCCTGGACAGGAATATGCAGGCAGTATTCTGTATCGTACCCATGTACAGACCTATGGCTGGCTAAGCTGGGTGAAAAATGGGAAGCTGTCTGGAACGACCGGCCAGTCTAAACGCCTGGAAGCAATCCAGATCAAACTAGTTGGGGAGATTGCTGAATATTATGATGTATATTATCGTGTACATGCTCAGAATTATGGCTGGATGGCATGGGCCAAAAACGGCGCATCTTCCGGAACCTCTGGTTTGTCTTTTCGTTTAGAAGGCATAGAAATCCGTCTTGTGCAGAAAGGCCAGGCTGAACCGCGTTCTGTCAACACCATATCGTATGTGAATAAAAATACAGGATATAGGAACAATGCGAAAGTTGGTGCCGGCTGGCAACGTATGAACAGCAGCTATTATCATACGACCTCAACCGGTATTATTCAAAAAAATACGATGGTGTCGGACGGAGATCGACAAGGCTATTTAAATAAGAACGGGAAGTTGATACCATCCTTAAATGGTATTTTTATGGAAGGTATCGATATCAGTGAGCATAATGGATATATTGATTTATCAAAGTATAAAAATGGGTTTGTTATCATACGTGTATCCTGGGATACGGTTATGGATAAAATGGCAATCCGTAATATGGATCTGTGCGAAAAGCTGGGCATTCCGTACGGTGTTTATTGTTATTCCTATGCCTTGACCAATGCACAGGCAAGGGCAGAAGCGGATTATCTGCTCAGCATTATCAAAGGACGGAATATCCAAGTCGGCGTATGGTACGATATGGAAGATGCGGATAACTGGAAAGCTAAAAACAATGCGTTAACAGCTTCCAAGATGACAAGCTTCTGTAACATTTTCTGTGCCCGGGTGGAATCCAAAGGCTATTTTACCGGTGTATATTCCAGCGCTTCTTGGTTCACAACGTATCTATCCGGTTTAGGCAATTATGCAAAATGGGTGGCTCATTGGGGCGTGAATGACGGTACGTTGAATGTGAATACCTCATCAATGGGTATTCTTCAACAGTATACATCGATTCCGCTGGACCGAAATGTAATGTATGTTCCTTTGAATACATTTAAACGTATATAACCGAAGATGAAAATCTTCGGTTTTTGACATTATGCAGCAAACTCTGTAATATAAAGTTTAGAAAGTAAAGGTTTATTATGAAAAAAAATATGTGGAAACGAACAGGATTATTGTTTGGAATCTTTGTATGTGTTTTATTTGGGTATCATTGTATAGATATACAGGCAAACGAGCCGGATGAAATCGTCGATGAACAACAAGTTGAAACGCAGCCGACCGAACACAATATTGCTGATATGCCGGAAGATACGGATCTTACCGACAAGGCTGCAGAATCGGAAGAGCCGGCAATAGTGGAACCTTCCGTAGACTATCAGACGCATGTGGAAAACATCGGATGGCAGGCAGATAAAACAAATGGACAGATTGCCGGAACCACCGGGCAGTCCAAGCGAGTAGAGGCGTTGAAGATCAATTTGTCAGATAGTTCCTATGAAGGTGGTGTGGAATACCGTACTCATATACAGAATATCGGATGGACCAACTGGGTTAAAGATGGGGCTATATCCGGAACGACGGGAAAAAGCTTGCGTGCAGAAGCTTTACAGATCCGGTTAACCGGAGAGATTGCACAAACCTACTCCATTTATTATCGTGTACACATACAGTCATATGGATGGCTGGCATGGACTTGTGATGGTGGGTATGCCGGTTCGGAGATGTTATCCAAACGAATCGAAGCTCTACAGATCAAACTCATAAAAAAAGAGGGAGAAACACTGGATACAACAGGAGAATCGATGATATATCCTGTCATTGGTTATCAGTCTCATGTGCAGATGATCGGATGGCAGGGGCGTAAGATGGATGGCGAACTGAGCGGAACGACCGGCCAGTCAAAACGAGTCGAAGCGATTAAGATCAATTTTTACCGAACGCCGGAATTCTCCGGTAATATTCTGTACCGTACACATGTACAGGATTATGGCTGGATGGACTGGAAGAAAAATGGCCAGATATCCGGAACAACGGGAAAAGCTAAACGGGTTGAGGCCCTGCAGATTAAATTGGATGGTGAAATGGCCGAGAAATACGATGTCTATTATCGTACGTATATCGAAGGCTTTGGCTGGCTGGAATGGACTTATAACGGTAAAATGTCGGGTACCAGCGATATGTCAAGACGAGTTGAGGCCTATGAAGTAAAGTTAGTGGAGAAGGGGGAAAAAGTTCCTTCTACTTCAAATACTGTCACCCGCATGGACCGTTATTGGGTGTATGATACAACGGGTAAAAAGTTATCCGGCTATCAGATCATCAACAACAAGAAATTTTATATTTATCTGCATTCCAACGATGTAAAGAAATATGACAAGCACCGGCAGAAAAAACAAGCCTGGTTCTTATATCCTTTAGCGTATGCCCGCATGCGGGATTATGTAGTAGGTCGCTCATTCGATATTGATGGGGCATATGGTGCTCAGTGCTGGGACTTTGTTGCAGCTGTCATGGAAAAATATTATAATGGAAAGCCAATCGGATGTACAACCTCCGGTTATGTAAAGGATATAGCCTACAACAAGAAATCTAATGGTATACTTACCTTTACCACAGATAAAACCAGTATCAATCGCATGCAGATGCAGGCTGGCGATATCATCATTTGGGGCGTTGGTCGAGTTACTAAGCTGAGCCATATTGCTTTACTGGATCATTATGAAGGAAATACGATGTATATTATCGGCCAGAATCATAAAGGTTTACAGCGCGTAAATTGTATCTCATTACCTACCTATGATATTATTGGCATATTCCGTCCAAAAAAGATTACAAATCTACCCTGAGTCGTATAACGATTCAGGGTTTTATTCTTAAGAAATGTTTGACAATCGAGCACAGGAAATAAATAATGATATATAAGACATTATTCGTGAATCTAGTTGAAAGGGAATCCAGGCAATGATTGCGGGAGGGAAGCTCATGAAAAGTTTGTTCATTATTAATCCAGTATCCGGTACAAAATATCTGCAGAGGCAGATGGACCGTTTTATCGGACAGATGATTTTAAAGACTGAAGTCAATCATGTAGATGTTTATTATACAAAGAAAAAAGATGATGCGATGTATAAAGTAGCATCCTTAAATCCGGGGGATTACGATTTTATCACTGCGGTCGGCGGAGATGGAACGATCAATGAAACATTGACGGGGCTGGTACGAAGCGGTTCCAATATCCCGGTTGCGATCATTCCAGCCGGAACAGTGAATGATTTTGGTAATTATCTGAAGCTGCCGGTGCGACCAAAAGAATTCGTGGAAATGATCAATGAACATATTATACAGCCCATCGATATCGGACGGATCGGCGACCGTTGTTTTGTCAATGTGATCAGCGGAGGTATGTTTAGTGATATCGGATTCCAGGTAAAAAAGGAAGAAAAAAATTTGCTTGGTCCATTAGCCTACTATTTGACCGGATTGCGGGATTTTAACAACCAGATCAATACCAATCTCCATTTGAAGGTTACGGTAGATGATTTTACCTTTGAGGAGGATGCTTGCCTGTTTCTGTTAGCCAATACCGCTAGTGTCGGCGGGTTCCGTGGCATTACTCCTTTAGCGAATGTACAGGATGGAAAACTTGATCTGATCATCTTTAAAGATACGGATCTGCTGGATAAGGTATCTATTTTCAAAGATTTCCTGCTGGACTTCCATAATCATCTGGATCATCCATCGGTACATTATACGCAGGCAAAATATATCAAAATAGAATGTTCACAGCCTATTGTATATGATGTTGACGGAGAACAAGGAAAGAATTTTCCAATTGAGGTGGAATGTCTACATAATGCAGTACGTATGTTTGTTCACAATAAATCCAATATTTAAAAGGGAGAAGGTCGATTTGTCAGTTCAAATTGACTTTTCTTTATTTACGTGATTGAATAAGGACATGACAGCACAAATAAAAAGAAGACGGAACAGCGTCTTGAAGTTTTTATCGTTATTAAGTATCGTATTTGTAATTCTATTAATAATACAGATCTTATTTTTAAATATACTACCGGCTAAAATTGCGATTCCATTGTTGGCAGCCGTGTTCATTCTGACATTACTGGTTTATCTGGTTTACAATTTTACAAGTAATACGTGGGCAACCCGCATCATTAGCGGGGTATTGGTGATTGTACTGACTGCCACCTATGGTTTGGGTAATTACTATATTTTCAAAACCAATCAGATGCTGGCTAGTGTGACGGATCTGAAAACCAAACTGACACATACAGTGTCTGTTGTTGCAATCAATACATCGGAGATTGAAAATGTCGATGATCTGAATGGGAAGGTGATGGGGATTACCCCTGCAATAGATGAAGAAGGAACAAACTTTGGATTAGAGGAAGTGAATAAGAAGGCAACCGTAGAAACCCAGGAATTCGCTTCATATGATGAAGCACTGAATGCTTTATTTAATGGAAGCATTGACTGTTTACTGTTGAGCGAAGCCTATCGCGGTGTCATCTATGATCTTGGTAGTTATGATACATTTAACTCGGATACTAAAGTTGTCTTCCAGACTTCCTATCAAACGGACCGTCCGGTACAGATTGCTGATTCCCAAGATGCGGTGGATGTAACCGATGAACCTTTTACAGTGTTGATCAGTGGGAATGATTCCTATGGAAGTCTGAATGAAAACTCCCGTTCCGATTCGAACACTCTATTGACGATTAATCCCAATACCCATGAGATCCTGATGGTCAGCATTCCGCGTGATTATTATACACCGATGGCTTGTGGTGCCGGCTATGAAGACGTTTGTCCGCAGGGTGAGAAAGATAAGCTGACACATACAGGTATGTATGGTGTAGAAACTACCGAGGCGACGATCGAACAGATGCTCGGGATAGAAATCAACTATTATTTTCGTGTCAATTTTTCCAGCCTTGTCAATATTGTTGATGCCCTGGGAGGTATCAATGTTACAGTTGAAAAGGGAATGGAAGTAGAAACCTTCTATGCTAACGATCGTCTGGAAGGAGTCCATGAAGGAGTGAATCATCTGGATGGAGAAAGAGCCTTGGCCTATGCCCGTGAACGGCATGCATATGTAGACGGGGATCTGCAGCGGATCAAAAACCAGCAGCAGGTACTACAAGCTATCATTGGCCAGTTGAGCTCGCCATCATTAATATTCCAATATGGAGAATTAGTGGATGCTTTGAGTGAAGCATTTGAAACTAATATGTCCAGTGACGATATTCTTTCCTTTATTCGTTTCCAGTTGATGGTGCAGCCAAAATGGAATTTTGACAGTTATGCCCTGGCTGGTGGGGATACCGGTATGTATCCATGTGCCAGTGTTGGACAGAATGCATCCGTGGTTCTTCCGGATGATGGTTCGGTCTCAACTGCTTCGCAAAAGATTCAAGCAGTGTTGAACGGACAGAAAGCATCCAGCATCAAAGATCAGGCTGGAAAAGCTGTCAAGAAAGAAGGGGATGAGGATCCGGAAGAAGAAGATACGCAGGAGAATACAGAACTATCTGAATCACAGCCTGTAACCGAGCCGGATTCCTATGTATCGCAGCCTGTGACAGGACCGGACAGTTATACAACGTATGACACATACCCTGCTTATGATGCGCAAAACACGTACGATCCAAATGCCTTATATGATCCAAATGCGACATATAATACAGGAATTTATCAATAAACCGGAGTTTTCCGGTTTTTTTATGGATATATATGTGGATTCATGATTGAATAAACAAAAAGACATGTGTTAAAATGTTCCCGTTGTGTAACTATATAAAGAGCCGGAGGATCCGCAATGAAAAAAAGTATATTCTACAAGGTAGTGACAACCTTTCTATCGGCATTATTGATCGTATGTAGTTTGTTGCTGCTTTGGCGAGCCTATAAATTAGAAGTATTACCATCAAAACTGTTTATGATGGCAATTGTGATCGTCAGTCTGATTACTTTGATCTTGTTAGTTTTGATGCTGGGGGTTGCAAAACGATGGTATACACGCTTTCTTTCCTGTATCCTGGTTATCGCTTGTTGTTTTGGAATGGTTATGGGGAACACATATATGGCCCGTACCGATGATTTTATCACCAAAATAACACAAAATTCAGGCAATGTTAAAAACACAGTCAATGTCTTAGCATTGGAAAAATCAAACATTAAAGATGAGAAAGATCTGGATGGGAAAAAGGTGGGTGTTCTGAAATCCATTGATACACGTGGGACAGATACATGTATTAATGAACTCAAAAAGAATGGAATATCAATCACAACGAAAAAGTATACGAGCCTACAGAATCTGATTGATGCGTTGTATCACAAAAAGGTGGATGCCATCATTCTGAATGAAACATATCGAAAAAATGTAGTGGAGATTGATGGATATGAAGCGTTTGATAAAGAAGCAAAAACCGTTTATCAGTCTGTTTTCTATACAGAGGATGTCAATGAAGCTCTCGCTGTATCGGACGTTACCACAAAACCTTTCACTATTCTGATCAGCGGTAATGATTCTTATGGAGATCTGGAAGATGTCAGCCGCAGTGACGTAAACCTTCTGGTTACCATCAACCCGTCTACACAGACTGTCCTTATGACCAGTTTGCCAAGAGATTATTATGTGCCAGTGATGTGTGATGACGGAGGTTGTGCTCAAGGGTCTTTGGATAAATTGACACATACAGGTATGCACGGTGTGGATACCACAAGAGATACGATCGAAGATCTTCTGGGAATCGATATCAACTATACGGTGCGCGTGAATTTTTCCTCCCTGGAAAACATTGTGGAAGCTGTACGTGGGGTGGACGTATATGTAGAAGAGGGGTTAGCAGTTGAGCATTTCTATGCCAATGAATATCTCGAAGGTGTCGAAGAAGGTTGGAACCACCTGAATGGTCCACGTGCTTTGGCCTTTGCGCGCGAACGTCATGCGTATGAAGATGGCGATGTACAACGTGTAAAGAACCAGCAGCAGGTATTAAACGCACTGATCAATAAGATTATTTCTTCAGAAGCTTTATTAAACTATAATGCGCTGTTAGATGCAATTTCAGGTTCGTTTGAAACGAATATGTCAATGGAGGAAATAAAATCCTTTATTAAATTTCAGTTGCAGACAAATCCGTCATGGAAGTTTGAAAATTTTGTGTTGATCGGATATGGAGATCGAATGATGTGTGCAGAACTGGGAAATGCCGCTTCAGTTCTTGTACCGGATCAAAGATACATTGAAACAGCCGGTAAAAAGATACATGCGGTACTGGATGGAAAATCCAGTAAATCAGTCAAGGAAGACTTTGATAAAACAGACCCGCGTCTTCCGGATTATATGGATGGTGTTGAGTCCGTACCTGAAGAAAAGGAAGAAACACCTCAGGAGCAGACACAAACTCAATCGGAGGTGCAGCAACAAGATCTCAATACAGGCTATGATAATTCGTATTATGATCCAAACGCTATGTATACGGATCCAAATCAATATGTAGATCCGAACCAATACGTGGATCCAGGCCAAAACGTTGTACCGGATGCGCAGACACAGCCGGTGATGCCGGAAACAGATGTCCAACAAACATTAAATACAGGTCAGGGAACATAAACCCTGACTTTTTTATTAGACAAGGCCGGAGACAGGCCTGTTGGCCTATCGTATTTATGTTTTATAAGAAATGATGTATAATAAATAAATAGCGGAGGCTATATATGGATGGTATTTATAAATCGACATTATATAAAAAATTCAGAGGTTTGTTGATATGCATACTGGATACATTAGGTGTCCTGTTTTGTTACATATTTACATTCTTTCTTCATAACAACTTCTTTTTAGACCAGCGTACTTTGCAGGTGACACCTTTGGTCATCTATGGGCTGATCTTTATCATCTTGCTGCATGTTATCAGTCAGCTGATTTTTCGAACCCATAAGATTTTATGGGCATATACGGGGTTTAATGAAGTATTGCGTTCATTTTTGAGCAGTTTATTATGCACTGTGGTCATGATCAGTTTTTCATTGTATTTCCATTTATTCCATTTGGAACTGATTCTGATGGCCGAATTTCTTGCGTTTTTGATGAACATCGGTGTGCGCTTTATTTATCGTGCTTTACGTCGTTATTCACTACAGACGGATCGAAAGAAAAATGCATTGATCGTTGGTGCAGGTGGAGCTGGATATGTCATGTTAAATGAAATCTACCGGAACAAGCGATATCCTTTTAATGTTGTAGGCTTTTTGGATGACTATAAGAAAAAAGGAATGATCATCAGTGGCAAACAGATCTTAGGGACTGTAGATGAAGTGGGGCAGATTGCCCGTGAGTACGATGTAGATCAGATTTTTATTGCCATCCAGTCCTGTACAGTGGAAGAAAAACGACGTGTGATCCAGCTTTGTACCGATACCAGCGTCAACACGAAGATCATGAGCTTCTCATTGGAAAATGAGGGAGAATCCAATACGATCGAAGTCGAGGATATCAAGATCGAAGATTTACTGAACCGGCCAAGTATTGACCTGAAGACGGAAGAAATTGGATCCTATCTGACGGATAAGGTGGTTTGCGTCACCGGGGCCGGGGGATCCATCGGTTCGGAATTGTGTCGGCAGATCCTGAAATTTAAACCGAAGCAGATTCTCTTGATCGATATCAATGAGAATTCTCTATATATGTTAGAGCAGGAAATCCTGCGCGGAAAACGAGTCGGAAAGATCTCACGGGCCATTGATACGATTTCTTTGATCGTATCCATACGGGAACGTGAAGAAATATTGCATGTTTTTGAACGATATAAGCCGGAAGTTGTCTATCATGCTGCTGCCCATAAACATGTCCCATTAATGGAAACAAGGCCATCCGAAGCTATTTTAAACAATGTGTTCGGAACAAAAAATGTCATTGATGCTTGTATGGAAACAGGGGTTAGCCGTTTTATTATGATTTCGACAGATAAAGCTGTCAATCCGACCAATGTCATGGGGGCAACCAAGCGCATGACCGAACTGGTGTTGCAGTCACGTCATCCGGATTCTCGCACGAAAATGGCAGCTGTTCGGTTTGGAAATGTGCTGGGTTCCAATGGATCAGTGATTCCGATTTTTAAAGAACAAATCAAACAGGGTGGACCGGTTACGGTTACCCATCGCGATATCCAGAGGTATTTCATGACGATCCCAGAAGCTGCCCAGCTGGTTTTACAGGCTGGTTATTATGCGGATCAGCAGGAAATTTTTGTGCTGGACATGGGACAGCCGGTCAAGATTATAGATCTGGCTGAAAAGATGGTCCGTCTGGCTGGATTTGTTCCTTATGAGGATATTGAAATTCAGGAAATTGGATTACGTCCAGGAGAAAAAATGTTTGAAGAATTATCATTAGAGATTGAGAAATGTCATAAAACCGACAACAATCTGATCTTTGTCCATGAACCAATCCATTATTCGCAGCAGGAGATCGATGAAAAATTGGATGTATTGAAATCCGTTGCGAGAGGAGACAATGATCCGTATAAAATAAAAGAAACTTTAATGAAATGTATACAAGAATAAAGGAGGTCTTAGGACCTCCTTATTTATATGCTTCTTGAATGATGGCCGTAAGATCCTTCCAATTTCTTGATAAAGCTGTCTGCCTGCCGTTTTCAGAAAGCTTTTCACGAAGCTTTGGATCATGACATAGAGTATCAATCAACATTAGGGCCTGTTCGATGTTTCCTTTCTCATAAAAGAGACAATTAACCTGGTCGATCAGGTATTCCTGGTTTCCTTCATTAGGCAGTGCGATCACCAGCCCGCCAGTAGACATCATTTCCAGGGGCGGATAGGAAAAGCTCTCCAGTAAACTGCTTTTTAGCAGGATATGACAAGATTGATAGATGGAAGGAATGTCCTGATATTCCACTTGATGGAAGAAACGATCGACCCGATACCATTCTTTCGGTTTTCCATTATAGGATACATACCAAATTTCATAGAGACCTGGGTCCAACCGATTGGTGATCCGGAAGCTTTCATCGACATTTTTATGGGATGCATAGCTGTCCCCTTCGATCAAGATGCGTATTTTCCCAGACCAGTCTCTTTGAACCGGTGTAAAAGCTTGTAGATCCAATCCGTTCGGAATATAAGCTGCTTTCTTACCGTACTTCTTCTTCAGCCACTTTTGACACCATTTTGATATGGTGATAAAGCGAACATCAAAGCGAGGACAATAACTCTGAACAGCCTGCATACGGTGCGGATCCCCTTGTGGATAAAAACCAGGTTCATAATTCTGAACGAGATACATTTTCCGATCAATATTTGGTAATTTTTCTATCAAGGAAACGGTAGGCCACATGGTTGCGACGACCCGTTCCATGCGTATATCCATCTTTTTGGCATCCAGTGGCAATATTGGCAGGGCATGATCTTCAAACCGTGCCCAGTGCTCTTTATCGTAATAAGAAAGAATGGATACATCCCACCCCTGATCCTGCAGAATACAGGCATGCTGGTACATCACTCGGATCCCGCCACTGATATCCAGTTTAGATACCGCAAAAGCGATATTAGGAGCCCTATGCTTCTGTATTGTCTGCACTAAGTTATATCCACAAGTTTCACTGATACAGTGCTCCAATACATATGTATAGGCGTGATTGGCAAGCTTTTCTCGTAATGTCCGGGATTCAATTAAAGACACCAGTGCCTTTTCCCAGTCTTGTTCGGTTTTGCACAACAGACCAGTCTGCCCGTGATCGATCATTTTTTCAAAAGCACCCCAGTCGGATGCGACAGTGGGAACTTTTACCAGGGCAGCCTCTATCCATTTTATTTCTGATTTTGCGGCATTGAATAATGTTTCTTTCAACGGAGCCAGATTGATATCCACCTGTGCTATATAGGATGGAAGCTCTGTATAATCCATAAACGGATGGACATGGATCCGATCCGTATAATTTACCAGTTCATCCGGCAGATCCAGCTGTCCGATGCACCATAGCTCCAATTGCGGATATTTGTCAAAAAGCTTACATAAAACACCAACAATACTTCGGAAATCATCATTGTGGGTAATACTTCCGCTAAAATAACCGATTCGGATCGTTTCATGTTCACTTTTTTTGACGGCTTGTGACAGTTGAACTAAATCGATACCTGCACAGTTTCTGTGCACAGTAACATCTTTGACAAAGCCAGAGAGTTCACCGGCCAGTGCCTCTGTCGTTGTGATCGCATGATCGCACATGGACAAGAGCTTCCCGTTATTGGTGACATCCTGGTCATAGCGTTCTTTGTTGGCCATGGTATGGATATAAGGAATAGAATCCGTATATTCAGTACTGATAACCAGGTCATCCACATCATAAAAAACGGTTTTATGCAGTCGCTTAGCCAGCTTTACAAATTGACCCAGTTGTTTGGTGTAAGGGGCTCGGAATATGACAAAGGTATGATAATTGCGCACCAGATCCAAAGTGATATTGGTATAATAAATCTCATCACTGGTCATACCGAACATGGAAAGCTGCTCTCTTTGGTATTTGACACGATACCGCCATGGATGAGGAAGAAGATCCGGAGAACATCCGTTGATAAAGAGAACATCTTTCATGGTTCCCTTTGGCTGGTTTTGCATATGGGATTTTATATAATGCTGCACATGTTTCGAAAATCCCTGGATTCCTTCTTTTTTCAAAGTATCGTTTGATTTCTGAATCAGATCTTTGATAGAAGCCATATGATCACATCCTGTTCAATGTCCTTATTATACAATAGTTTCCGTTGATTGAAAAACGCAAGCCGTCTGTATCATTGGATAAAAAAGGGAACTATGATAAAATATGTTGAGTACTAGAGGTGTTGTTATGGAGAATATGGAAAATGCGATAGAGATTCGCGATATGACCAAGTACTTTAAAGTGCATAACGAGAAAATGCATACGTTAAAAGAACGGATTTTATACTTTGGTCGCGGACAGGCAGAAATTCATAGAGTCTTAAATCATATAAATCTGGATATAAAAAAAGGAGAGACGGTAGCTCTGATCGGAACCAATGGCAGTGGTAAGTCCACATTGTTGAAGCTCATGACCAAAATTATCTATCCCAATGAAGGGACAGTTGAAACCAACGGGAAATTGACTTCATTACTGGAACTGGGTGCCGGCTTTCATATTGAATTCAGCGGCCGTGAGAATATCTATTTTAATGCCTCCATCTTTGGACTGACACGTAAGGAAATCGATGAGCGGATCGATGAAATTATTGAATTCAGTGAACTGGAAGATTTTATCGATCAGCCGATCCGTACATACTCGTCAGGTATGTACATGCGCCTGGCTTTTTCAGTGGCTATCAACGTAGATGCCGATATTCTTCTAATTGATGAAATACTGGCTGTAGGAGATCAGCATTTTCAGGATAAGTGCTATGCCAAGCTGCGTCAGCTTCGTGATTCCGGCAAGACGATCGTCATCGTTTCCCATAGTCTGGGAGTCGTTCAGGAATTATGCCGAAGGGCAATCTGGATCTATCATGGAGATTTCAAGCTGGATGGAGCGCCTTCCTATGTCATTGAAGAATATCTGAAACAAATCGCCCTGGATAACCAGCAGCGAAGAGCCAGAAATAAAACGCTGGGGATGTATAAGAATCAGGGCGTATTGTATATAGACACCCCTGTGGAGTCCAGTATTTACCGAAAAGCTGAAAAAACAAAAATATTCAATGGCTGGATGGTAACAGACAGTGCCATGGCCCGATTAAGAGTATCGCTGGACGGGAAGGAACTGGAAGGAATTACGCGACATCGTCGGGAAGATGTCTATCGGGCTTATTATGAACAATATGCAGGTTTTCTGGATGTTGACACATTGGGTTGGGAAAAGGTCATTGATCTGAGCCAGCTTGATAATGGGGAACATCAGCTGAAAGCCGAATGCATGGAACCGAATGGAACGGTTTTATATTCCATGGTAAACATTTTCAGCGTTATTGATTAGAGGGTAGTATGCAGGTATTTAAAAATATATATGAGTATCGAGAGCTTTTAAAAACAAATATAAAAAAGGATATCCGGGGAAAGTATAAAGGGAGCTTTCTAGGTGTTTTATGGTCTTTTTTAAATCCGTTGCTGCAGGTCGTAGTCTATTGGATCGTCTTCCCGTATTTGATGGGAAGAGCGGGAACTGCTGATAACTATCTATGTTATCTGGTAACGGGAATCATTCCCTGGACGTTTCTGACAACCGTTGCAACGCTGGGGACACCTTGTATCAAGAACAACGAGGGAATCATTAAAAAGGTATACTTTCCAAGAGAGGTGCTGCCGATTTCCCAGGTGCTTAGTTCACTGATCAACTTTTTCATTTCCTGTATCATTATATTGATATTCTGTGTAGGAACTGGAGCCGGCATTTCTTATCATCTGGTGTTTCTGCCGATCATTGCCTTAGTGCAGGCCATATTGAATCTGGGAATCGTATTTATTCTCAGTTCTGTGTGTGTTTATGTACAAGATGTTGAATTTATTGTTACTTTTCTTTTGAATATGGGTTTTTACGGAACTCCTATTCTTTATCAGCTCAAGATGTTTGAAAAAGCGGGTATGCTTGTACGACTGATTCAGCTGAATCCGATGACAACGATCATCGGTGCATACAGGGATATTTTCTTATATCATCAATGGCCGGATATGATTGCTTTAGGCATTGTGTTTCTGTTTTCCTTCCTATTGATGATAGTGGGATATATGTTGTTTAAAAAATTGGAAAAAGGCTTTGCCGAGGAATTATAAAGATATGAAAGAGATTAAATATCAAATAGAAAAACAGGAGTTTTGGAATCTAATTTCTAAGCAATACTTTGACATCGAAGGATGGTGTTATTCAAAGAAAGATCTTGATATTCATTATGAGGTATATATGAATGGTCAATCAGTTCCGTTTGATATGGAACGTATTTTCCGCAATGATATTGCCAACAATGTCTTGAATGTTGAGGAAAAGAAAATCGGATTCCACATTATTGCACGTGTACCGGATCAAACGGTTTCCAGCTTTGTACTGAAAGCCAATGATATGGTCCTGCTCAGACTGAACGCATCAGCGATTCGCAAACTGGCAGCACCGAATCCCATCGATTATCGGATTTCTGAGGTAGTCTATCAAGAGGACAAGGGAAAATTTCTTGTGAAAGGATGGGCTTATAGTGCTCTTGGTGGGGATGTCGATATCACCATAGAAGATGCACGATCGCAGCCTGTTGAACGGGAAGTTCGCATTGTAAACCGTGTGGATTTGATCCGAAAGGGTTTTGTAGAGTCTTCACAGTCACAGTGTGGATTTGAAATTCTGTTTTCGGCGGATCGTCAGCAGAGCTATCGTTTGGTTCTTTCAAATCATGAATATAGACGAACGATTGATATATACGAAGACACGTCCAGCAAAAAACATCTTGTCCGTTCGTATCTGTCAAGTTTAAATACCAACAATTTGCGTAAGGCGGGACGTTATTTTAAAAAATATGGGTTGAAACAGTTTTTTGTTCGGATCAAAGAAGGACCGAATGGTACTCAGTACACCTACCAGAACTGGTTTGATGAGCATAAAGCCACTAAACAGGATCTGCAAAACCAAAGACAAACATCCTTTGACTATGAACCGATGATCAGCCTGATCGTTGCAGCTTATAACACGAAGGAAGAATATCTGAAGGAAATGATCGACTCGGTTCTTGAACAGACATATACGAACTGGCAGTTGTGTATTGCCGATGGCAGTGATAACGATTGTGTCCAGACATACATTCATACACATTACGGAAAAGAAAAACGAATTCGCTATGTGCGGCTGGATACAAACCTGGGCATTTCTGGTAATATGAATGAAGCAATTAAATTATCCAGCGGGGACTATATCGGACTATTTGATCATGATGATCTGCTGACCCCGGACGCATTGTATGAGATGGTATGGCCGCTTCAGCGTAAACGTTATGATGTTCTGTATTCGGATGAAGACAAACTCAATGATTATTCCAAAGAATTTGTCGATCCACATTTTAAACCGGATCTGAATATCGATCTGCTTCGTTCGCAAAATTACATCTGTCACTTCTTGATGGTTTCTCGGTCTTTGGTGGATCAAATCGGGGTATTACGTCCTGCATTCGACGGCAGTCAGGATTATGATTTTGTCCTGCGCTGTACAGAAAAGGCCAATGATGTTTATCATGTGCGCAAGATCCTCTATCACTGGCGGATGCATCCACAATCTACAGCTCAGGATCCGGAGAGCAAAATGTATTGTTATGTGGCGGGAATGAATGCCTTAAAAGAGCATTACCATCGTCTACAGATCAAAGCGGATGTTCAAATGATGCCAAAACCGATGTATGGAATGTATAAAACGACATATTCCATTCATGAGGATCCTTTGGTTTCAGTTTTGATTTTGAATGATGACAGTCAGCAGGTACGAAAATGTATACAGAATATCAAGGAAAAGAGTACCTATAAAAATCTGGAATTTGTGATAATTAACGACAGAAAGAATGTTTTCCTATCTAAAACAAAGGATATAGTCACGATCTTAATCGATTCCGATGTATCGGTTCCGGAAAAATACAATCAGGCTGCCAGACAGGCAAAGGGCCAGTATCTTCTGTTTTTACGAAGCGATATGCGCATGGAAAGCGAAGAATCCATTGCTCAGCTACTGGGATTGTCTCAGAGTCCACAGGTTGGCATTGCGGGCTCCCGGATCCTATATACAGACAACACGATCCAGCATGCCGGGATCCTCTTTGAGAAAGACGGTACGGTCCGGCTGCCCTTTGTCGGGCAGGATCGTCAGTCAGACGGGTATATGTGTCATCCGAAGATCAACTGCCGCTATTTAGCGGTATCCTTCAATGGTATGATGGTTTCCAAAAAACGATTCCTTTCTTTGAATGGATTTGACACATCTTATCATCAAGCTTTTTATGATTTAGATCTTTGTTTAAAGATGAGCTCATTAAAACGAAGAGTTGTCTATAATGCGTTCTCACAATGGCAGGCAGGTCGCAATGATCTGTATTCCGGCTATTGTACTAACAAGGAAACGTATGAGAAAGATCTGGAGATCTTTCTAAAACGTTTCAAGAATACCTTTGTTAATGGGGACCCTTGTTACAATCCGAATTTTGACGCGGACAAGGATCCGTTTACGATGTAATGAAACGAGAGAGGTCTGCCTGTAGGCAGGCCTCTGAACTTACATGGATAAAGAAAGATCTTTTCGGGAGGTTTTATGGTCCATTTACATACACGCAGCTGTTATTCTTTGTTGCATTCACCATTTCGCATTCAGGAAATCATCGATACAGCGGCATCGATGCATTTTCGGCATGTCTGTTTGACAGATCTGCACAGTATGTACGGAACGATGGAATTCTGGAAATATGCACAGAAAAAATCCATTCATCCCATCATCGGGCTGGAAGTGCACACTGTATTGAATGAGGCTCCATTCTCTTTTGTGCTGCTGGCAAAGAATGATCTGGGGCTGCAGCAACTTTATCATGTATCCACATGTCTGATGAAAGGGGATAAAACGGACGCGGAACAGCTGGCTTCCATGACAAGCCAATGCATCGCATTGACGGCTGGAGATAATGATACGCTGGAACAATATGTTGAGCATGAAGACACGGAAAGCATAGAAAACTATTTGAATAAAATGGCTTCTTTATGGGATGACTTTTATGTATCCATTGCTATGAACGATTCAAGTTATCGTCGCCAGGTCAATCAGTTTTTGAAGGCGTGTACGAAACATATCGGGTTGGATACTGTCGCTTTATCCCGCATCTATTATCGCACTGACCGTGATGTTGAGTCTTTGCGCATGCTGCAAGCCATTGAACAGCAGAAAACAATATATGATCAGACACTGAATGTCAGCAACCATCGCTATTTTCGTTCTCAGGCGGAAATGGAAGCCTTGTATGATCCGGAAGATCTGCTGAATACGGAACGAATTGCTTCGCAATGCAATGTCCAGATGAGCATGACCAAAAGTCGTCTGCCTGTTTTTATTAATAAACTGGGAATCGACAACGATAAATATCTGATCAAGCTTTGTCATGCAGGTCTATTAAAGCGAATGAACAGGAAAGTACCTGATGTGTATAAAAACAGGCTGGATTACGAACTTTCTGTCATTATCAAGATGGGTTTTACAGATTATTTTCTGATTGTATGGGATTTTATTCGTTTTGCACGCTCGCAGAATATTAATGTAGGACCTGGAAGAGGTTCTGCTGCGGGAAGTCTGGCCGCTTATTGTCTGGGGATCACACATATCGATCCGATCCGCAATCATCTTTTATTTGAACGTTTTTTAAATCCAGAACGAATATCCATGCCCGATATCGATACGGACTTTCCGGATGATAAGCGGGATGATGTGATTGATTATGTTTACGATAAATATGGAGCCGGTCATGTGGCTCATATCATTGCCTTCAATACTTTAAAAGCGAAACAAGTATTACGGGATGTTGCCCGCATCACAAACTATCCGCCCCGGAAGGTGGATGCGATTGCCAAATCGATTGGAAATGATCCGAAGATGACATTGGAAAAAGCCTATCATTCCAATGCCTATTTTGCCCGCCTGATCCAGGCGGATGCAGAAAGCAGGGAACTGTATGAAAGAAGTCTTAAGCTGGAAGGACTACCTCGGCATTTAACTTTGCATGCGGCAGGAATTGTCTTAAGCGACCAGGAAATAGAGAAGGTATGTCCTTTGGTGCAGGTCGAAGAAAACATGGAAGCGACACAGTTTCCTATGGAAGATCTGGAGGATCTTGGTTTGATAAAAATGGATTTTCTAAGCCTGAAGAACTTGACGACCATTCATGAAATCAAGACTTCGATAGAAAAGAATACCAATGTTACCATCCCGTTATTACAAATCCCTTTGAACGACCGGCGAACATATCAACTGTTATCGAGGGCGGATACTCTGGGAGTCTTCCAGCTTGAGTCGCAGGGAATCATGCAACTGTTGAAAAAAATGCAGCCACAGTGTTTTGAGGATATATGTGCGGTTCTGGCTCTATATCGACCAGGCCCAATGAAGAATATTGACACCTATCTTGACAAAAGAGCACACCCGGAAACCATTGAGTATCCGGATCGTCGTTTGGAACCCATCCTAAAGGAGACATACGGGATCATTTTATATCAGGAACAGATCATGCAGATTGCCCAGGTTATCGGTGGGTTTACTCTATCCCAGGCGGATACATTACGAAAAGCCATGAGCAAAAAGAATGCCCAGACGATGGCCAGTTATCGGCAGACATTTGTACAGGGAGCTTTGAAAAACGGATGTAGAACAAAAGTGGCTGAAGACATCTTTGATCTGATGGAACGTTTTGCAGAATATGGTTTCAACAAATCTCATAGTTATGTTTATGGACTGGTTGCTTATCAGATGGCATATTTGAAAGCAAATTATCCTGTTTACTTCTATCAGGGATTATTGAACAGTGTTATTGGTTCTGAAATTAAGACCAGTCAGTATATTTATGAATGCCAGCATCGGCAGATCAATGTGCTGCCTCCTTCCGTCAATGATAGTCAGGCACTTTTTGCGGTACAGCCGCAAGGACTGCGTATGCCTTTAAGAACCATCAAGGGAATCGGCCGGATGGTACATGAGCAGATAGAGAAATCGCGTCAACAGAAGCGGTTTACCGATTTTATCGATTTTGTGGTAAGAATTACCGCTGAACGAGTCAATGAGTCAAATATTCGGGCATTGATCGATGCCGGAGCTTTGGATGAATTAGGGCTGAATCGGATGACAATGAATGAAAACCTGGGTCGGGTCCTTCAATACGCCGCCATCGTACAGACGGTAACAGATCAAGGTGTATTGTTTAATTATGATCTTGTTTCCTTACCGAAGATCATACCGATGAAAGAAGACCGATTAAAGAAAGCCCAGAAGGAAAAAATGGTATATGGCTTCTATCTCAGTGAACATCCAGTCCACTCCATTCGTAAAAACTATCCGAAATGCACACCGGTCAACCGGATCCAGAATGGTTATGTTCAGGTGATAGGAAAAGTGAATGGATATCGGACACATCGGACTAAAAATGGTCAATTGATGTGCTTTATGACCATAGAAGATGAGACAGGCCAGCTGGATATTGTCATTATGCCTAAGCTCTATGAAATGCAGAAAGAACATATCCGTAAAGATAGGATCGTCATTGTGCAGGGGAAAAAGGATCGTGAACATTCGGTGCTGGCTAACCGAATGAACTGGCATCAAGAAAAAGAGACGATGCAGTAAATATATTTATAGTTACCTCTTGACGAGGTCTATGGATTTCGCTAAAATACTATTGTTGCAGATTCTAATCTTGCAACCGCACAGAAAAGGTTAAAGTTGTTTATCACACCTTCATGGCGAGTCATCTGGAAAAGGAGGTGCACAAAATGTACGCAATTATTGAAACAGGCGGAAAACAGATCCGCGTGGAAAAAGATGCTGAGATCTTCGTTGAAAAATTAGATGTAAACGAAGGAGACACAGTTACTTTTGACAAGGTTTTATATGCAGACGGCAAAATTGGAAAACCGTATGTAGAAGGTGCCAAGGTAACAGGAGTTGTTGAAAAGCAGGGAAAAGGTAAAAAAATCACGATTGTGAAATATCGTCCTAAGAAGAGTTCAACACGTCGTAAACAAGGTCATCGTCAACCATATACAAAAATCAAAATTGAAGCTATCGAGGCTTAATGTATGGTTAACGTTAAGGTACAAAAAAGATCCGAAGAAATTTTGGATATAGTTATTTCAGGTCATGCCGATTCAACAGGAGCTGAAATGATGGATCTGGTATGTGCCGAAGTCAGTGCTGTTTCTGTAGGAGCACTGAACAGTATTGATCTCCAATGTCCGGATACCTGTATATTGGAGATGGACAAAGGATATGTACATATAAAGGTGTTACGATCCAATACTGTTTTACAAGCAATTTTAAAAACTATTTGTATTCAATTAGATACAATTGCCTTTACGAACAGTCAATATGTTCGATTAGAGAAAGTTGAGGTGTAACTCATGAAGTTTATATTAGATAACCAGTTATTCGCTTCTAAAAAGGGTGTTGGTTCTACTAAGAACGGTCGTGATTCCAAATCGAAACGTTTAGGAGCTAAACTCGCCGATGGACAAAGCTGTCATGCTGGTAGCATCATCTATCGTCAGCGCGGAACAAAAATTCACCCGGGTACTAATGTAGGACGTGGTGGAGATGACACTTTATTCGCATTGGTCGATGGTGTCGTTAAATACGAGCGTTTAGGAAAAGACAAGAAGAAAGTTTCTGTTTATCCACAGGCATAGTTTGATCAGATCCCTGAACGGGGATCTTTTTTTAAAGGAGTGAGATCATGTTCGTCGATCAGGTAAAAATCAATGTAAAAGCAGGAAAGGGCGGAAACGGTATTGTGAGTTTTCGTCATGAAAAATATGTAGAATACGGAGGTCCCTTTGGCGGTGATGGTGGCAAAGGCGGCGATGTGATCTTTCAGGCAGAACCGGGAATGACCACATTGATGGATCTTCGTTATCATCGTAAAATCAAGGCAGAACCGGGAGAAAACGGAAAAACCAAGAAGATGCACGGTGCAAATGGTGCGGATAAGATTGTTAAGGTTCCTTTGGGAACATTGGTAAAACGTAGTGACACCGGGCAGATCCTGGCTGACTTGACAGAACCCGGCATGAAGCAGATTGTTGCGCATGGCGGTCGTGGAGGTCGAGGAAACTTCCATTTTAAATCGAGTCGAAATACGGCCCCAAAATATGCAGAAGATGGCAGACCGGGGGAGGAGTTTGACTGTATTGTTGAACTGCGGGTATTAGCGGATGTCGGTCTGGTCGGTTTTCCAAGTGTCGGAAAATCCACTTTTCTGGATGCGGTCAGTCGTGCACATCCTGAAATTGCCGATTACCCGTTTACCACAACGGCTCCCAATGTAGGTGTTGTGGAAATTCAAGATGGACGTAGTTTTATCCTGGCTGATCTACCGGGACTGATTGAAGGTGCCAGCGAAGGAAAAGGGTTAGGACACGACTTCTTACGACATATTGAACGCTGCCGAGTAATCATACATGTTTTGGATATGGGGGCTGAACAAGGCCGTGATCCTGTAGAGGATTACCGGATCATCAATGAGGAATTACGATCCTATGAATATCGATTATTGGAGCGTCCGCAGATTGTTGTCGCAAACAAAATGGACATGGAAGATGCCCCGACCAACCTTGCTCGTTTTAAAGAAGCGCATCCGGAAGTCCCGGTTTATGAAACAATGACCATTATTCACGAGGGTCTGCAGCCTGTATTGAAGAAAGCAGCCGATCTTCTGGCAACCACACCGACATTCCCTCTTATGGATGCATCCGGAAATGAAACCGGTGTGACATATAAGTTTGAAGAAAAGAAGAAAGAAATCGAAATTGTGGAAGTTCAACCAGGTGTATGGGAGGTACAAGGGCCAAAGATCGAAAGGAACTTCGATATCCGAAAGC
>DGUK01000038.1 GCA_002394635.1 Faecalitalea sp. UBA4312 | reverse complement strand
ATGTACTGGTTCTTTACGCCTTTGTTCATCATCTATCTTTGTATGCCTTTATTTGCAGCTGTAGAAAAGAAGAAAAGAAGGCTTGTGTTTACCTATCTGGCTGTGACCGGTTTTATATTGAATTCTTTGATCCCGTTTCTGCTGGCTTTATGCAAAGTGGAATGGACCATGCCCTATACGTTAAGTGTTCTGTCCGGTTCCTTGTTTTGGCCGGTGGTCGGCTGGCTTATACATAATACAGAGTGGACCAAAAGACAAAGAGCAGGCTTATATCTGCTGGCAATACTGGGACTGTTTATGCATATAGCTGGTACATATATCACATCTATGGAAGCAGGATCCATCGTACGTACGTTTAAGGGATATCAAAATGTGCCATGTATTCTGTATTCGGTCGGCATTTTTGTCTTGTTGAAACAAACCGGATCCCGGATCATGAAAAAAGAAAGGGTCGCCCGCTTCATTGGCTGGCTTTCCAGATATACTTTCGCAATCTATCTGGAGCAGTTTCTTTTGTTGGATATCATCCCTATGATAACAGGTGTGGATACTAAGCTTCTTGTTTATCGATTGGTGGCACCGTTTGTGATGATCCCGATCATGATCGGGGGCACATGGCTCTTACGTAAAGTGCCGGGAATCCGACGATTGGTCCCTTAAAGCCATACATATAAAATCCGAAAAAGAAACGTTTTGTTCATTTGTGTTTAACCATTGGTTGTATTATAATATACCTTGATATACAGGAGGTACAAGTATGCCTATTAACAAGTCCACCGAATATGGAAATATATCCATTTCATTAGACGCTGTAGCCAATTTGGCTGGCGGAACCATCACAGAGTGTTATGGGGTCATCGGAATGGCTTCACAGAAAGCGGTTCGTGATGGATGGTATGAATTATTGAAAATTGAGAACTATTCACGTGGTGTGGTTGTGCGTCAACAGGAAGACGGAATCGTTCTGGATTTATACATTGTTGTGATGCAGGGTATTAAGCTGGCAGAGGTTGTTTTAGAAGCACAGAAACGAGTAAAGTATGTTGTGGAAAAAACATTGGAAGTAAAAGTAAAAGAAGTGAATATCTGCGTACAAGGCGTTCGTGCGTCCAAGTAGGAGTAGTTATATGGAACAGATTAATGGTCAACTATTAAAACAGATGCTCGAGTCCGGTATGAATAATCTTGGAAATCATTCTGCCGAAGTCGATTCTTTAAATGTCTTTCCGGTTCCGGATGGAGATACCGGAACCAACATGTATCTGACGGTATCCAATGGTGTCAAAGCCGCTTTGGAAGCACCGGGTGAACATGTTGGAAAAATTTTTAAAGCCTTATCTCGTGGTTTGTTGATGGGAGCCAGAGGAAACTCCGGTGTCATCACATCACAGATCTTCCGAGGGATTTATCAGGCGGTTGAGGACAATGAGTCCATTGATGCCATGCAGCTGGCCCACGCGCTGGTGAACGGCAGCCGTATTGCGTACAAAGCGGTTATGCGTCCGGTAGAAGGGACCATCCTGACCGTTGTTCGTGAAGCGGCAGATTATACCTATGCGTATACAGTGACGGAAGAAGTTACGGATTGTACACTGGTTATGCAGAAAATGGTCGATGAGGCCAATGAATCCTTACTAAGAACACCGGAGCTTTTACCGGTACTGGCCGAGGTCGGTGTAGTCGACAGCGGTGGTAAGGGACTGTATTATATTCTGGAAGGTTTCTTGCTGGCTTTGCAGGGCAAACCGGTCACAAAGACGGAAACAGCCGAAGCAGCCGAACAGGCGCAGACCAAGGTAGAAGGCGGCGAGGATGAATATGGATTCTGTACGGAATTCATTATCCAGTTGAGCGCGAATGGTATTCGTCATTTCTCGGAAGCCGGATTTAAAGATGAATTATCCACCATCGGAAATTCATTGGTATGTGTACAGGATGAAGATCTGGTAAAGGTACATGTGCATACTTTAGAACCATTTACAGCTTTAAAGATGGGTCGTCGACAAGGTAAGTTTGTTAAAATCAAAGTAGAAAACATGCAGCAGCAGCATGACCATATTGTTGAGATCGAGGAAGCGAAACAGTATGCCAAAAAACAGCCTGCTGTAGAGCATAAAAAATATGCCATCATTGCGGTAGCGCCGGGAGATGGTATCGATCAGATGTTCCGCGAACTGCGGGCGGATATCATTATCGGTGGTGGTCAGACAATGAATCCGAGCACGGAGGATTTCGTAGAAGCAATTGAACAGGTGGATGCCGATCATATTTTTGTTTTCCCAAATAATTCCAATATTATTCTGGCAGCCAATCAGGCACAGACAATCTGTAGTGATCAGGATATTCATGTAATGCCGACTAAGACGATTCCACAGGGATTGTCAGCTTGTGTTATGTTCAATCCGGAAATGGATGTGGAAGATAACGTAGCAGAGATGCAGGAAGCCATCGATCATGTGAAGAGTGGTGAAGTAACTTACGCAATCAAGGATACAACCTACAATGGAATGGAAATAAAAAAAGGAGAATACATGGGTATCTCCGGAAAAGATATTGCCGCAAGCTGTCCGGATTGTATGGAAGCCAGCCAAAAGCTATTGGATTCCATGCTGGATGAGGACAGTGAACTGGTTACTTTGATCTATGGGATGGAAGCAACGGAAGAACAGGCTCAGCAATTGGCTGACTATGTAGAAGAGGTCAGTGAGGCCGAAGTGGAGATCCATGAAGGAAAACAACCGGTCTATTCATTTATAATCGGTGTTGAATAAAAAACAAGGAGCTTGATAGAAGTCTATCAAGTTCTTTTGTATTGAGGTGAGATTATGATATTTATTACAGGGGACACGCATCGGGAACAAGATATTGCGAAAATAAACCCGGATGATAAGTTTCCGTTAGGAAAACAGTTGACTGCAGATGACTATTTGATCATCTGCGGTGATTTCGGCTGTATCTGGGATGGAGGTAAAGGGGATGCTTTTTGGCTGAACTGGCTGGAATCTTTGCCTTGGCAGACTTGTTTTATAGATGGAAACCATGAGAACTTTACATTGTTAAAAGAATATCCGGTTGAGACATGGCATGGAGGAAAGGTTCATCGGATCCGCTCCAATATCGTGCATCTGATGCGCGGAGAATACTTTGATATTGATGGACATACGTTTTTTACGTTCGGCGGAGGGGCCAGTCATGATGTGCAATACCGTGTAGCCAATGTAAACTGGTGGCAATGTGAACTACCGACTAAAGAAGAGATGGATCATGCGATTGAAACACTGCAAGCGCACAATTGGAAGGTGGATTATGTTTTGACACATGATATCTATCAATCACATCCGTTGACACGGCGTTTTGTTCTGGATATTAATAACTACGATGCGCCTTATTTTGACATTCAGATGTTTTTGGAGAAAATTGCCGCCAAGCTAGATTATAAAGCCTGGCTGCATGGTCACTATCATGAGGATGGATATTATATCCGGGACGGGAAACCGACCATTGTTTTGTTTCATAAGATCATCACGCTGGATGGTATCGATATATTGAGAAATGAATGGAAATAGGAGGATAGCATGCATCTTTTATTAGCGGAAGACGAACGCTCCTTATCGAAAGCTCTGGTACGTATCCTGGAATATGCGCATTATACGGTGGATGCTGTTTATGACGGGCAGGAAGCTCTGGACTATATGGAAGCAGAAGATTATGACGGGATCATACTGGATATCATGATGCCTGAAATTGACGGGATCGAAGTATTGCGACGTTTTCGTGCCTTGGGCAAACAAACACCGGTCTTACTGCTGACCGCAAAATCAGAGATCGATGATAAAGTCGAAGGGCTGGACAGCGGAGCCAATGATTATCTTACCAAGCCATTTGACACCAAGGAATTGTTGGCACGTATACGTGCCATGACACGCATACAGACAGTCGCAGTGGATGCCTCTTTAAGCTTTGGCAATGTTTTATTGAACCAGAAAACCTTTGTGTTATCGAATGAACGAGCGCAGTTTACGCTGGCCAATAAAGAGTATCAGATAATGGAACTGCTGATGAGCAATCCTGGGCATGTGATTGCTACGCAACGAATCTTCGAAAAGATCTGGGGATATGATTCGGATACAGAGATAAATGTAGTCTGGGTATACATTTCTTATTTACGGAAAAAACTGAATCAGATGCAGGCGGATATTCTTATCAAGGCACACCGCAATGTCGGCTACTCATTAGAAAAGAAGGCCACTCATGATTAAAAAATTACGCTATAAGTTTATTTTGATTGCCTTGGTATCGGTATTTACGACCTTAACATTGATCATGGGCAGTGTGAATGTATTAAATTATCATAAAGTCACACAGAATGCAGACAATCTGTTACAGATATTAGTGGATAATGACGGGAAATTTCCTATCGGGCAAAGACCCGATGAAGAAGGGGCCCCTTTTGATCAAAACGAAGGCTTTGTTGGTCCTGCCCCGGATAATTATAATGAGGAAACGCCATACGAATCCCGTTATTTTTCAGTCACGTTGGTTGGTCAGGATGTACAGACAACCAATACGGAACAAATCCAGGCTGTCGACCAGCAGCAGGCAACAACCTATGCCAGGCAGGTGTATCAGCAGGATCGTATTTCCGGTTTTATAAATAATTACCGGTATAAAATCGAGAAAGACGGAGAGAACACTACGATCTATTTTCTGGATTGTACCCGGACATTGGATGCGTTTTACAGCTTTCTGTTGATCAGCGTCCTCGTATCGCTTATTGGTTTTCTGATCGTCTGTTTCTTGATCGTACTAGCTTCTCGGCGGGTTACCCGGCCCGTGGCGGAAAGCTATGAGAAACAAAAGCAGTTTGTTACCGACGCCGGCCATGAAATCAAGACCCCGCTGGCCATTATTCAGGCCGATCTGGATGTATTGGATCTGGAAGGAATAAACAATGAATGGCTGCAGGATATCCGTTTTCAAACAAAACGTTTATCTTCATTGACACAGGATCTGATCTTCCTTTCGAAAATGGAAGAGACCAACACTTTTAGTATGAAGGAGTTCTCGTTATCCGATACAGTACAGGGCATTGCTCGTTCCTTTGAGTCCAGGGCGCGTATGGAAGATAAAAAATATACATACGAGATTGAACCGGATCTGACGATCCAGGGGGATCAACAACGGATAGAACAGTTGATTTCTTTACTGCTGGACAATGCGTTTAAGTATTCATATACACAGGGAGAAATCCGTCTTGATGTAAAGGAGAAAGGAAAAAAGAAAAGGATCCAGGTTTACAATACAACAGAATCCATATCTCGTAAGAATCTGCCGTATTTGTTTGATCGATTCTACAGAATTGACAGTTCAAGAAGCCGACAGACCGGTGGTTCAGGAATTGGTTTATCTGTAGCCCAGGCCATTGTCGAAGCGCATAAAGGGACTATTACGGCAACAACCGAAGATGAAAAATCCTTATTGATGGAGATTGTCCTTTAAAGAACCGAAAAGGTTCTTTTTTTATGGCAAAAAGAAAAGGGCTTTAATAAGCCCTTAGGATTAGTTGTATTCTGCCAATAAATCAGATAATTCCTCTTCAATGGTCTTAGCTAAGGTATCAAAGGAATGATCGAACATATCCTGATCCTGGTAAGTCAGCGGCAAGCTGATAATTTCTTCGACACCGTTGGAACCAACGATCGAAGGAGTACCGATGTAATAACCATATTTTCCATATTCACCATTCTGGAAACTGGATACCGGCATAATAGCGCGCTCATTATTTAATACACAGGTAACGATCCTCTTCAACGCTACACCGATACCATAGTAGGTGGCTCGTTTCAGTTCAATGATCTTATAAGCCTTATCACGTACATTGAGATATAATTCCTGTAGTTCGCCTAAGGATACATTCTGTTTTTCATCTAGGTATTCCAATAGGTTTTTAGCACCTACATATGTATTAGCCCAGGAAACAAAGCTGGAATCTCCGTGTTCCCCCATGATATAGGCATGAATATTTGATGGGGTTACGTTCAAACGATGAGCAATTTCCACACGAAGACGAGCGGTATCCAGAACATCACCGGAACCGAATACATGGTTCTTTTCCAGACCGGATGCTTTATAAGCAACATAAGTCATGATATCTACCGGGTTACCGGCAACAATCAGAATACCATCAAATCCATTCGCTTTTAATTGCTCACAGCAGTTCTTTGTAATACCGGCATTGATCTTTACCAGTTCCAGACGTGTCTGACCTGGTTTCTGTGCGATCCCGGCTGTTAATACGACGATATTTGTATCTTTTGCATCCGTGTAATCACCTGCGCGTATCTTCATCTTGGATTCTGAATAAACCAAAGCGTCAGCTAGATCCATTTCTTCACCTTTTGCTTTGTCAGCATTGACATCCACCAATACCAGTTCATCAATACCACGTTCATTCAGAAGAGAGTAGGCAAAACTCATTCCTACGAACCCACATCCAATCAGCATGATTTTACGTTTTGAAATTTTTTCTTGAGCCATTTATGATATACCTCCTAATAATTATTTATAATAATATTATATCATAATAAACACATAAAAAATGAAAACGCTTTTAAAATTTATTTAGTATCATAAAAAGAGAGCTTTCTTAATGAAGCTCTCTATTAATTGGTAGAAGCGGATTGCAATTTTACCGATTTGGTGATTTCCTGTCCGTCTCGTTTTACAACGATTTCAATAGTGTCGCCGACCTTGTGCTTTGCCAGGATTGCTTTCACATCCGCTGCATTCTCAATGGTCTGGCCATCTACGGAAATGATACGATCCTTTACTTTCAATCCAGCTTTATCCGCTGCACCACCTTCGACAATCTGCACGATATAACATCCTTCTTCAGCATCTTCGTCCATATAGTAATTGGAACGACTTGAATAATCATATAGACTGACATTTAAAGCAGCTCGTTTTGATACTTTTCCGTCACTCATCAGTTCGTTAATAATATCGATGGCACTGTTGATCGGAATGGCAAAGCCTAGACCTTCCACGCCATCGCTGCTGGCTTTTGCGTTGACGATGCCGATCAGATTACCGTTGGCGTCAAACAAGCCGCCACCGGAATTACCCGGGTTGATGGAAGCATCTGTCTGTAAAAGAGTCATAACCGTTCCATCGATTTCAATCTGCCGGTTCAAAGAAGAAATGATCCCTTGTGTGACTGTACCGCCTAAGGCACCTAAAGGATTACCAATCGCTATGGCGGCATCCCCGACCTCAAGATTATCGGAATCTCCCATCGTTGCGGTGGTTAAGCCTTTGGCATCGATCTTGATCACAGCCAGATCACTTTGCGGATCGGTGCCTACGATGTCTGCTTCGTATTCTTTTCCGTCAGTTGTTGTTACAACAATATGGGTGGCCCCATTCACAACGTGGTTATTGGTTACGATATAGCCGTCTTCACTGAAGATCACGCCGCTGCCGGCTCCTTGTTCAATATATTGACCGAACATACTGTTTCCGTTGGAAGCTGCTTCTGTGGTGATCTCTACAACACAGGGACCACATTTGGAAACGACATCGCTAACATCGTTGATTGTATTATTGTCTGAAGAAACCTTACCGGTTGTCTGGGTAATCTGAACTCCCGGATTTTTGTTTCCTCCAGATCCGAGTTTTCCGCCGATGAAACCGAACAGCCCGGATATCAAGGCGACACATATGATCAAAATAATAAATTTCCCTGAAGAATTCTTTTTTGTTCTGAATTCAGGAGGGGTTGATTGATATTGAGCCATATAACATACCTCCTCATATTTCAAAATATAGTATACTCTAAATTATCGCAGAAAGCCCAATAGAAAAATGTGATATTGTAGATGTTCCAAAAAAATTGGACTAAACGCTTAAAAAAAATCGGAATAATGCTATAATATTGTTTATTCGAGGAGGATTTTATTATGCCTGTGAAAAAAACGAAAAAAGTAAGTTCAGCGAAGTCGACCAAAAAGACAGCTGCCAAGAGCAAAGCTGCACCAAAGGCGACAAAGAAAAGTGTTGCTAAGACAACCGCAAAAAAACGGATGACCAAAGCACAAAAGGAAAAGATTGAACAATTTAATAAGTTCTCATTGGACACTTGTATTGAAATGGCAAAGGCTATGGGTGTTGCGATGGACTATGATCAGTATGCTTCCATGTTGATGGAAAGTGCGGATATTTCCAAATTGTCCGAAAACGTTTTGTCTCAGTATAATGTAGATAAAAAGGCGTTCAGTTTCGAAAAAGACGGATATGATACGGATTTGATCCCGGTTATCTTTGAAAGAGTGGAAAAGACCGCAGTCGTTACAGCCTCGGATTTCACGGAAATTGCAGATAAGGTCAAAAAACATCAGAAGTATGTGATCCAAGATGACAGTACATTGAACAACGATGAGTATAAAACAGATTTTGATGTAGTAAGAGAAGTATTGATCATTGCCCAGAAAAAGGATGTTCGATCAACAGAGGATATGGAAAAGATCATCAACGTAAATCCGAAACAGCTGATTGTTACCTTTGCAGATCTGGCTTATAAGGTATTGAATTTCTTTGAATTTGACGATGTTAAATATTACGAAAAGTTTATTTTTGCAGTATTGTCTCAATTTGATGACCTTCGTCAGGAAATGGGGAACCGTATTTTGATGGATGTTGCCGATTTGTATATCCAGCGTGGTGACTATTCAATGGGGGATGCTAACTACCAGTATATTCTCAGAGAAAATGAAATTAAGGATTATATCTATTACCGCTATGCCAGCATCTATCAGAATGGCATTGATGTAGATAAAGCCAAATCGATTGCGGCCACAGCTATGCAGGTGGTTGGACCGGAATACGAATATTATGATAAAATAAACAAGATTTTTGAAGCGTAATACTTGGAGGAAAGCTATGACAAAAACATCGATTCCAGAGTGGATCCTGCAGTGCCTGGATCAATACGGGAACTGCGCCTGTGGAAGAACGATTACAAAGAAATTAGGAAAAGAAAAGCTGTTGAATACATTGGAAGGAATGGGGTATCCGTGTGACCTGGAAATTATTTCGGATTCGAAAGATGAGGAGTATCCAAAGGACGGTACCTATATCTTAACTACCAAAAATCGTGAAATTATGTTAGACAGCGCAGATTATTAAGAAAGAGAAGGCAATTGCCTTCTCTTTTATCCTATATACACATTACTTGGACGGATCAACTTACGGTTGTTCTGACGATTCTCCAGATGATGTGCTACCCAGCCGGCACAGCGCGCCATGCAGAACAGAGGGGTAAACAAGGTGGAATCAAAGCCAAGCATGGAATATGTGAAGCCGGAATAGAAGTCAACATTGACGCAAGTTTCAATGCCTTTGATATCTTTCATAGCCTTCAAAGCAGCTTTTTCAAAAGCTTCCAGACATTCAAATTCCATCAGACGTCCTTTTTCGATAGCCAGTTTCCGGCTGGCTTCCTTGATTGCTACAGCTCTAGGATCGCTTAACGTATAAACCGCGTGACCAACTCCATAGATCAGACCGCTGCGATCGTAGTAATCTCTATTTAAAAGACGTACCGCAATCTGATAGAGCTTGTCGGGATCGGTTGTGACGCCTTCATGTTCAAAGATGTATTGGAATTGCTCAAATACCTTGGCGTTGGCACCACCGTGACGAGGCCCTTTTAAAGAGCCGATGGAGGCACTGATACAAGAATAAATGTCGGTTCCTGTACTGGAGATAACGACATTGGCAAATGTTGAGTTATTACCACCACCATGATCCGCATGCAGCACCAACAAAGTATTTAGCGTATCTACTTCCTGCTTTGTCACTTTATTGCTTTGTCGATGCAGACATAGTATGTTTTCGGCGAAGCTTTTATCCGGATAAGGATATTGTGTGATCTTCATATGGTGATAGTTGGAGAACACGAACAGCGGCATACTGGCCAAAACGGTAATACCGCGGATCATACGGCTTTCCAGAGAATCCGTATCCGGATTCGGATCGGTGCCGTACAGTTTCAAGACTTCGATTTGTAAAGCGTTTAAGATGTTTTTTGTCTGATAGGTCTCATCGATCAGGTCGGTACGGCTGATGTGTGTCAGCGTGTCATGAAAGATCAGAAGTTCGAGTTCGCTTGGAAGTTTACCGAAAATCAAAAGATAGGCTGTCTGTTCATACGCATTGGGCAGATTGACAAGATCCTGGATACTTTGGTTACGAAAGATCAGTTTTCCTTCTTTATTGACTTTCTGCCCGTGTACCATCTGGTACCCGACTACGTCACAGATTCTTGTCAGTCCGACTTTTACACCCGTTCCGTTTTCATTACGCAGACCTTGTTTGACATTGTATCTGGCATATAGGGAAGGATCAATGACGAGAGAATCCTTGTTATCATCGTAGATTTTTTTGAGTGCTTTCATAGAACCTCCTTTTTTGATTGTTACATTATAACAGATTATTTCATAAAATAGTAAATCTTTGCTATAATTATGAACAAGTGAGGATGATAGGATGATGAATTTAACACAAAAGATTATTAAAAATCATTTAATTAGCGGGGAAATGATACCGGGAAGCCCGATTGAGATCCGCATGGATCAGACATTGACGCAGGATGCGACGGGAACAATGGCGTATATGCAGTTTGAAGCCATGGGGATCGATCAGGTAAAAACCGATTTATCCGTCAGCTATGTTGACCACAATACATTACAAAGCGGCTATATGAATGCCGATGATCACGCATATCTGCAGACCGTTGCAGCCAAGCACGGCATTTATTTTTCCAAACCGGGCAATGGCATCTGCCATCAGGTACATCTGGAGCGTTTTGCGACACCGGGGAAAACCTTGATCGGTTCGGATTCGCATACGCCAACCAGTTCAGCTATGGGATGTATTGCTATTGGTGCCGGGGGACTGGATGTAGCCAAGGCTATGGCCGGTATTCCTTACCGTCTGGCAATGCCGCAGGTCGTTGAAGTATATTTGACCGGTTCATTGAAACATGGTGTTTCCAGCAAGGATATTATCCTGGAGCTTCTTCGTCGGTTAAGTGTCAAGGGTGGTGTAGGAAAAGTATTTGAATATACTGGCCCTGGTGTAAAGACGTTATCTGTATATCAAAGAGCGACCATTACCAACATGGGTGCGGAACTGGGAGCAACGACATCTATTTTTCCAAGTGATGAGATTACTGAAGCGTTCCTGAAACAGCAGGATCGCCAGCAGGATTATCAGCCGTTGGCTGCGGATGAAGGTGCTTTCTATGATGATAGAGTGGAAATTGATCTGTCATCGTTACAGGCAATGGCTGCCTGTCCGAATTCCCCGGATGCTGTTAAAACCATTGCGCAGCTGCAGCCAAAAAAAGTGGATCAGGTTGCTATCGGTTCCTGTACAAATTCCGGTTATGAGGATTTGATGAAGGCAGCCAATCTCTTAAAAGGGAAAAAGGTCCATCCGGATGTATCATTGGTCATCAGTCCGGGTTCTCGTCAGGTTTTACTGAAGCTGATGCAGACTGGCGCCCTGGCTGTCTTTGTAGAGGCTGGAGCACGTATCCTGGAATGTACGTGCGGTCCATGTATCGGTATGGGACAGTCTCCTCGCAGCAATGCAGTATCCCTGCGTACATTTAATCGTAATTTCTACGGACGTTCCGGAACGTTAAGTGCCGGAGTTTATCTGGTTTCTCCGGAAACAGCGGCCGCTTCGGCTATCACCGGTGTTTTCACAGATCCGTCTACCATGGATTATGAAGATGCGTTTGAAACAGAGCCGTTGATCATCGATGACTCCATGATCCTGCCTCCAAGCAAGGATCCGGATAGTGTAGAGATCTTACGTGGACCGAATATCAAACCGCTTCCACAGAATGCGGCGATGACGGAATCTATCGAAAAAAAGATCGTGATTAAATTACCGGACAATATTACAACAGATCATATTGCTCCGGCGGGCAGTAAAGTTCTGCCATATCGTTCCAATATTGAAAAATTATCGACTTTTGTGTTTATGAATAATAAAGAGCATTTTGACCAGATCTGTAAGGAAAACGGGGGCGGTATTATCGTTGCCGGTGAGAATTACGGACAAGGATCCAGTCGTGAACACGCGGCTTTGGCACCGATGTATCTGGGAATCAAGGCAGTGGTCGCAAAAAGTTTTGCCCGTATCCATCTGGCCAATCTTGTAAACTTCGGTATTTTGCCTTTTACCTTTGTCAACGAAAATGATTATGACAAGCTGGAGGAAATGGATACATGTTTGATCCGTCATATACCGGATCTCTACAAGGATAAACAGACGGTATTAGAGGATAAAGAGCGCAATATTTCCATTCCGATCGTATGTCAGTGTACAGATGATGATCTGGACATTATTATGGAAGGCGGTGCCTTGAACTTTATTCGTAACCATCAGTCCTAGGGAAAGTGAGGTTCTATGAAGGTTTCGCAAATCCTTCGTGCAGTTATATTTTTTGTGATCATAGATGTTCTGTTGTTATGGGGCAGTGCCTGGCTTATGAACGGATCCTTGTTGACTGTTTTTTTCGGACAGGGTGTTTTACATGACCAGGGTGTGATGGATTCAATGACCCTATTAAAGAGGATCTTGTCTGACACATATATTCATTGCCTGGCTGCTTATTTGACCGGAATTCATTTTCTGGGATCTTTATCCTTTCGTAAAAAGTGGGCCGGTATGCTACGAGGTCTCTCTTTATTGGCCTGTGTCGGTATCCTGATCATTCATCTAGTTCAGGTGGTCATGCCTTCGGTCATGGTGGTACAAAAAGCGAAAATGTATCAGTACAGTGCCGAGCATGATGAACAAGTTTATTCTCAACAGGTCAATGGAATGCCGGTTATTGAAGTGCAGTCTGACCAGGAATATCCGTACGATGTGGAGCAGATCAAACAAGCTGTGGCCGCTATGCCGGAATTTTTGTTGGAAAACTGTGCTAAGATCTACATTATGGATGAGGCCCATTATCTGCAGACCGGCAAACAGTTAAAGGTTGCCAATCTGAAGAACACGGCGGCATTTTCCTATTCCTCGGACATGTCGATCTATATTCGCATTATTACAGATCCACAGATCGAAAAGGATTATCTGCATACGGTATCCCACGAATTGTGTCATATCTATGATTTTTCCAAAGGGGATCTGTTTGTTGATCCAAGTGGTTGTTCGAATTCGGATGAATTTATGCGGTTGTATCAAGCAGCTCCGGATTCTGTGAGTGAATATGGTTCCACCAGCCAGTACGAATTCTTTGCGGAGGCAGGTTCTTTGTATATTCTGGATCCATACGCATTGTATTATGCGAATCCGGATGTCTATGATTACTTTGATTCTTTATTTGGACCCTATTATGCAGATCAGCCATGAAATTCATGGCTTTTTTGATGGTATAATGATTTCGGAGGTTTCAATATGGAAAAAAAGGATGAAGAGCTACGCTTATTAAAAAAAGATTTTAAACTGGGAAGTGTTATTTTCAGCTGGACCGGTATCATCCTGGTATTCTTTGTGATCGGGATCCTGCTGCTGTTGATTGCTATGAACTGGTTTGCCGGGTGGCTGTCCGGCATTGCTGCCGGTGCATTGGTTTTTGACCTTGTTATCTTGGTCGGTCTGATCAACAGTGATATGGATTCGACCGGAAAAATAACCTGGGCTCTGGTTATCAGTGCCATCCCGGTGCTGGGGGCTTTATTCTACTTGTATACACGGCTGGATATTGGTTCCCGTAAAATAAAAAAGATGTTAAGCAGCCAGACCACTGAGCTTCGGGAGGTATTGAAGGAAGATTCATGGGATCTTTCTGATCTTGAAAAAGAGGCACCCCAGATAGCGGGAACTGCCAGATATATTGCTTCCACCGGTAATTTTCCGGTATATCGCGATACAGATGTCCGCTTCTATGCTTTAGGGGAATACAAGTGGAAAGACATGCTGGAAGATCTGAAAAAGGCAGAACGCTTTATCTTTTTGGAATACTTTATCATCCAGGAGGGTCTGATGTGGGGAAAGATCCTTAATATCCTGGCGCAGAAAGCCAAAGAAGGGATAGAAGTCCGTGTGATGTACGATGGGACATGCGAACTGAGCACACTTCCTCATAATTACCCGCAACGTTTGCAGGAATTAGGTATTCAATGTAAAATGTTTTCTCCGTTAACCCCTGTGGTGTCCACTTATTATAATTATCGCGACCATCGCAAGATTCTGGTGATTGATGGAAAGATCGCATACAACGGCGGTGTGAATTTAGCCGATGAATATATCAATGCCTATGAAAAATATGGACATTGGAAAGATACAGCGCTTCGGCTGGAGGGGGCGGCTGTTCGCAGCTTTACATTGATGTTTTTGGAAATGTGGAATCTGACCGAGCAGGATCCTGTGGTCGATCCGTACATACAGAGGCTTGTCAATCAACCTAGGCAAATGGGTTACGTACTTCCCTATGGAGACAATCCTTTTGATGAATATAAAGTCGGAGAAACTGTATATATGGACATTTTATATCAGGCACACAGCTATGTGCATATAATGTCCCCGTATTTGATCTTAGATGACGAAATGATTGCAGCATTAAAATCTACGGCATTAAAAGGAATCGATGTAAAACTGATCCTTCCGGGGGTGCCGGATAAAAAGATGGTTTTTGACATAGCGTGGACGTATTTCCGAACATTGATGGAAGCCGGCGTACAGATCTATCTGTATACACCGGGGTTTGTTCATGCCAAGGTATTTGTTTCCGATGATTGTAAAGCGGTCGTCGGAACGATCAACCTGGATTATCGCAGCTTGTATCATCATTTCGAATGCGCTACCTATATGTATAAGACAAAATGCATTGAAGACATTGAAAAAGATTTTGAAAACACATTGGAAATGTGTCATCTAGTAACGATGGAAGATGTAAACAGCCTCGGACTGCTGCCACGATTTGTTGGACGCGTGGGCCGTTTGATTGCACCTATGTTATAAAAGGGTATCTTGAGTAGATACCCATTTATTATAGATATTCGTCTTCCTGCTCATCTGTATTTTCTTCAAGTGGAGGCTCCATCTGGAAGATTGGTTTGATATTGAAGTAGATCAGGAAGTATCGCAGCAGATCCAGGATGATAAAGAAGATATAGGCCCGGAGCGGATATGAAATGTTATCAGAGCGTATGTAACCGATAAAGACGGGCAGATATAACGCAATACGTATAACTTCACTGGCTATACAGCCGTAGACAACCATCTTGGATTTTGGGTTGTTGTAGTAAAGAAAGAAGACGGCCAAGGTCCAGACCAGTGCTGAAACCATACAGGCGATGAACATGTCGCGTATCGCAAATACATGTTCAAAGTCAAAACTGGCAAATAAACTGTTGAAAACCTGAATGACGATCGGAAAGACCATCATGCTTCCGTAAATGCACAATCCCAGGCGTTTAGCCACTTTCTGATATGACCATCGTTCTTCGAATACATCCATGATCTCTTCCTGGCTTTCTTGTTCATAGGCCAGGTTGCTGTTGGGCAGGATGGTTGGCTTCGGGTTGGCTTTGCGACGGGCCTCTTCCATATCTTTTCGGAAATGGGCATCTTCGTATTCGCCTTCCTCATCTACTTCGACAATATGATCGAATAAGACCTTGGCGCTTGGATTCTTATGCAGATAGATCCCGTATTCATACAATACATATAGCTTTACCAGCATAGCCAGGCCTAACACAATAAAGGATAATAAATGGCCTGTGTCATCCATGGCAGAACGTACAGGCACATATAGGCATGCCGCCGATCCCAGAAAGGCGATCCAGAACAAAAAGCGGTAAAATTTAGAACCGGTGGTGATCATCATCATCAGTACAGCGAAGATCCCTAACTGTAAAACGATCATTCCCATCAACAAGACAGAAAAGCTTCCACTGTTAACAATCAGAAAAGGATGATTCATAGCCAGGTAGACACCGATACAGTAGGCTACCAGAAACAGGTAAGTAAATATGGTCCGTGTGATCACACGGCGTTTTGATTTGCGAAACAAGATGGCATCTTGTGATTTGACATTATTCATAAAAAACTCAGCGATCGTAAACCCACTCTTCTTGTAGGATGAGGGGACGGCGCTTTCTCCTTTCTTAGCCTTGCTCAACTATATACTTTTCTAAGGCTGCTGATGAAGCATTGCCAATATTACCAGCAAAATATTTGTCTGTCCAGAAACAATGTTTCTTCTGGTCCTGCTTAGAGATACGTTTTGTATCACATCCACTATGGTTGCGCAAAGTAGTCTATAGTATGTTTTCATAGACATCGATACCAATTCTTCAGAAATATAGTTGCTCCCGTTGTATATTTATTAAATCTTTTCTATACTATTGTATAGTGAAACTTAAAAAGGAAAGAGTCACTATGCAGTTGACGGTTATGGCATAGATACAGGTCACAGTTTGCCTTGACAGGCGGATCGTTGACAAAAATAGTATACCATAAACAAAAAAGATGGAGGAATCAATGAACCAAGAATCAATGGAAATTGTCCGAAAGGTACAAAAAGAGAATCTGGCGTGTGCCATGAAAAGCGGTACACTGCCGGTATTGGCAACGCCACAGATGATTGCCTGGATGGAGGAGGCTGCCTGCTTGTGTCTGGATCTTCCGGAAGGGCAGACCAGCGTAGGGATCCGAATGAATGTTAGTCATGATGCTCCGAGTGCGCTGGGAGCTGAAATACGTATACAAGCTCGTCTTATTTCTGTAGAGGGCCGTAAAATTGAATATGAGGTAAGCGCTTATGACGGAACAAAATGTATCGGAAAAGGAACGCATGTACGGTTTGTCGTTGATCAAGAAAAGTTCCTGGCGCGAGTTTATCCCGAATAATAGAAACATAGGACCAAAAATCCTATGTTTTTGTATGGAAAATGGGGATTTAATCCCAAAAATTGACAGTTTTTCATGGAATATGATAGGATTCAATTATGAAAAATCTATTACGGATCATCTTGCGTACATTAATCTATATGCCGAAAAGAAAACGAAGGATCTTGTTTTCTACGATCATCATTGTAGCGGTGATTATCGCAGCGATTCCAATGATCAATGGAGTGATCCATCCGAAAAAATATGTGGCGGCCAAGGGAGATACGTTGAACATTACTGTACCATATTATGAAGGAAATGAAGCCGCTGAAAAGGTGGTATCCATTCCACGTGGTGCCGAGGTGGAGATCCGTGAACGCGGAGAAACGACAACGTTGATTGAGTATGAAGGAGAAACCTACAGGGTCGATAACAGTCATCTGGTGGATTCTCTGGAAGAATGTATCAAGACGGACTATGTTTACCCGCGAAGACTATTGAACCTGCGTGAAGACAAAAACGGTAAGCTGTCCGAAGTTGTGGTGGAAAGAGGAGAAAAAGTCAAGGTTATTGATGTCAAGGTAAAGGATCTGGATCGTAAGACCGGTCAAATCAAGTGGTACCGTGTTGAAAAAGGGGGCGAAAAGTATTGGCTGTTAGGCTCCCATGTAGAGGTCACAAAGGAAGCTGCGACCAAAAACTATGCACAGGATATCGTTTATTCCACATACTGGGACGAAAACTACGGAAAGGGCTATTCAAAAGATGCCTATGTAGACCAGATAGACTACAAACCACAGCCGGCAGTGTACTATGAAGACAATCCGATCCGTACAGATACCAATGTAGTTCATGTTTCTTTATCTTATTTGGTAAACAATAAAGACTACTTTCTGAACCTTCACAATGAAACCGGAATCAATGCGATAGCCATAGAGCTGAAAGGAGATGGAGGTACATTATTCTATCAGAGTGATGTTCCGAAGAATTATTTGAAAAAACCGGAAGCGGCTATGACGGTTGCGATGATGACTAAAGAAGAACTAGCTGCCTTGATCAAGGAATTTCAGCAGGAAGGCTATTATATGATAGCCCGTGTGGTTACGTTTAAGGATTCTATTTATGCTAAACAGAATAAAGATGAGTCCATCGTTGATGATTCCGGCAATTTTTTAGAGCTGAATGATGAATATTGGCCAAGTGTCTATTCACGGAATGCGTGGATGTATAATGTGGATATCTGCAAAGAAATCTGTGAATGTGGGATCAATGAGATCCAGTTTGACTATTGTCGTTTCCCGGACGGCACTGCTAAAATGGATGACATTGATATGCGCAATACATACAATGAGAGCAAAGCCAGTGCAATCCAAGGTTTCTTTACATATGCCAAAGATGAGCTTTCACAATACCATGTTTATGTGGCCGCCGATGTATTCGCATGGCCGGTCGTTGCCCAGGATGACCAGGATATCGGTCAGTTCTTCCCGGCAATTGCCAACGTGGTGGATGTTGTTTGTCCGATGCCGTATACTGATTTATTCTCAGCCGGAGCGATGGGGATCGAAGATCCTACGGTAGAGCCAAGAAAAACATTGTTTGAGTTCTCCTCGATTGCCCGGAGGCAGATGAAGGTCATCGGTACCAATGCCATCTATCGAACATGGATCCAGGCGTATGTACCGTTTGACGCAAAGGATATCATGGAAGAAATCGGTGGAATCAACGATGCCGGATTTGAAGGTTATCTGTTATGGTATGGAAATGGAAACCCGGAGGATCTGAAAACGGTTCAGGATGGTTTTATCGACAGTAAAATAAACAAGGAAGAAGAGGATTGATCCTCTTCTTTTCACGTGGGAAAGTGAAGAATATGTTATAATAAAATCCATGAAAAGATGGAATGATTTTTGGAAACAAAACAAGAAAAACCCAATGCTGTACATCCTTTTGCTTCTAGCCGGATCGAACCTGTATTTGATCGGACAGATATACCGGATGCATGTGCTGCCACCTTTGTATTTTATGGCGTTTTTCTTCTTGATCGGCGGTTTGTTTGTATGGATGGTTTATGGATTTCAAAGAGGAAAGAACCTGGGAAAGCTGATGGCTATGGTTCTTTGCGCTCTGCTGGCCATTACCGGCGTGTTAGGAAATCAGTACATGAACTCGACAAAGAATACATTGGATGAAATATCCAATGAACCGGTCATCAACAATCATTCGATCGAATTGTATATAGAGAAGGATTCCACAGTGTCACTGGAACAGGAAGACCAGATTTTACGGATCGGGGTATTAAAGCATCAATACCGCAATTATGTCAATCTGGCCATCAGTCAGCTGCGGGATATTTGTCCGAATCTGGAAATCGTGGAATGCGATACAGCGGGCATGATGGCCAGCCTGCTGCAATCAAATCAGATTGATGCCATGCTCATGGATTCGCAGATGGTGGCAATCATGCAGGACGAAGCCAAACATAAAAACCTGGAAAAGGATATTTATTCCATCTATGCGTATGAATATATCGTTAAAAACGAAGAAGTATTGAAACCGGTGGATGTTACAAGCCAACCGTTTACAGTTCTGATTTCCGGCAGTGATTCGCGAAAGGGCATCAATGAAACCGCCCGAAGCGATTCCAACATGCTGGTTACTGTCAATCCAAAAGAAAAAATCCTTTTGATGGTGTCCATTCCCCGGGATTATTATGTACAGATTGATTGTGATGCAACGATGGGATGCCCCGCCGGCGAATATGATAAACTGACACATACCGGTTTGTATGGAACCGAGGTCACAGAGATGACGATCGAGCATCTTTTAAGCGTGGAGATCAATTACCATGCCCGGGTTTGTTTCTCTACACTGGTCAATGTTGTGGATGCGCTGGGCGGCATCTCCGTAAGCAATGAAACAACGTTCCGGGACCGGTATGATAAGTATACGTTTGAAGAAGGCGTTATCCATCTGGATGGTGATATGGCACTGGCCTATGCTCGTGAACGATATGCTTTTGCTTCCGGTGACAGACAAAGAGGAAGGAATCAGATGAAGGTGCTTTCAGCCATAGTCCGCAAGGCAGCCAGTCCATCCATTGTTACACAATATCAGGATGTGCTTTATGCAATTTCGGATACATTTACGACCAACATGTCCACGGATGAGATGATGGCACTTGTCAATCTGCAGCTTCAGGATCATTCTTCCTGGCGGATCTATTCTTTCAGCATGGACGGGCAAGGAGCTTCCATGCCGTCGGTCGAATATGGATCGGATGTTTCAGTAATCCAACCCGACAGCCAGGCAGTCACACAGGTACGTAAAGATATCCGGGCGGTAAAAAACGGGCAGACACCTCCTTATCTGAATAAGAAAGAAAAAGAAAAGTAAGGGTCCTCTATAAATATTGTTATATAAACTCTCTGAATGACAGACAATGAGAAGATTGTTGGTCGGAAAGGGAGTTTTTTATTATAAATGCTTTTTTTAGTTATCAATATAATCAAAAAGGGTATCATTTAGGATCTTGGATATGTCATGCTTATTATAGATCAATACCTTATCGATATGGCATAAATCGTTTGCTTCTACAATCTTTATCAATCATTTATTTCCACTTATACTACATATCTTCATTTATTATTTCCACCTATAGAAAAGACAAGTTTTTCAAAAAAGATGAAAGGAAAAAAATATGCATTTTGGATTTACCAATGAACAATTGGAATTGCAAAAAAGGATCAGAGAGTTTGTCGAAAAGGAAATTAAACCAGGAGCTATCGAACGAGATGAGAGCCGTATCTTTCCTTATGAGATCATTTCAAAACTGGCAGCCCAAGGATATAGTGGATTGCCGGTTCCGAAGGAATACGGTGGACAGGGAAAAGGATACCAGGAGCTTGCGATTGTGATTGAAGAAATCTCGAAAGTCGATGTGTCGGTCGCTGTGGCCATCTCCGTAAATATTTCATTGTACGGAGGAACCCTTTTGTACGCGGATGCCACGCCGGAACAGTTAGAGGAATATCTGCATCCTGTTGTGAAAGGGGATAAAATCGGATGTTTTGCACTGACGGAACCGAGTGCAGGATCAGATGTGTCTGCAGCACAGACCATGGCTGTTGAAGATGGAGACGATTATGTTATCAACGGAAGTAAATGCTTTATCACAAATGGGAGTGTGGCGGATTACTATGCAGTCTATGCGTATACCGATAAAGAGTTAGGTCCGTCCAAAAGCATGGCATGTTTTATCGTACCAAGAGAAACGAAAGGACTGGTGATCGGGCAGCGACACAATACGAGCGGTATCCGAAGTGCACAGATTTGCGAGCTCTTCTTTCAGGATATGCGTGTTCCAAAAAAGAATATGATTGCTGCTGCGGGCAAAGGGTTTAAATTAGCGATGAAAACTTTGGGCGGAGGACGCATTGGTGTTGCGGCCCAAGCCTTGGGAATTGCGGAAGGAGCCTTTGATGTTGCTAAAAAACATATGACGGAAAGAATTCAGTTTGGACGTCCTATCAGCAAATTCCAGTATCCTGCTTTTAAAATGGCCGAGCTGGATGTAGAAATTGATAATGCGTGGTATCTGACATACCGTGCTGCCTGGGAAAAAGATCATAACATTCCAGGGTATAACATAAGAGCATCCAAAGCGAAGTTCTATAGCAGTGATGTCGCTATGCACACGACCACGGAGGCTGTTCAATTTATGGGAGGCGCCGGATATATGAAGGAGAATGAAGTCGAACGAATGATGCGGGATGCTAAAATCACTCAGATCTATGAAGGAACCAATGAAATTCAAAAACTGATCATCAGTGGATCTTTGTTTCCACGGTAATTATCATCTGACAGAAAGGAAAGGTATACTTATGGAACTAAAAAAACTGCATTATACAGTAGATGAGGGCATTGCCCTGATAACCATGGATTATGGAAAAAACTTAAATGCGATCGATGACCAGATGGCAGATGAATTGATAGATACACTGGAGGAAGCCTATAAGGATCCAAAGGTAAAGACGATCCTGTTAAACAGCGCAGCTAAGGCCTTTTCTGCCGGAGGCGATGTAGGTTTTTTCTACAAGAAGATCCAGGAAGGCGGCCCGTTGAATATGGACAGTTTGATCGGGAAGGTCGGTAAGATCACCAATGCCATGAAAAGTGGGTCGAAGATCATTATCGCAGCCGTAAACGGAGCAGCAGCCGGAGCTGGTTTTCCTTTGGCCTTGTCGGCGGATTTTATCATCGCCGATCAGAAAGCTTCTTTTATTCTTGCTTTTGTCAATCTTGGGCTGGTACCGGATACAGGGGCTTCTTATTTACTGGCTAAATCAATCGGTGAAAAACGAGCTCTTTCTTATAGTCTGACTGGTAAACCAATCAGTGCCGGCCAGGCAATGGAGATGGGACTTGTATATAAGGTGGTGGCACCGGAGGACTTGCAGCAAGAGTCTTTCAACTTTGCCAAACAACTGGCCGAAGGTCCTTTGATTGCTTATAAGAATATCAAGAAGCAGATGTATGAAGCGTGCTTTACGGAGTATGAGCGTTTCTTATCAGAGGTTGAAATGCCGACACAACGGGAGTGTTTTAATACCGATGATTTTAAAGAAGGATGCAGTGCTTTTATGGAAAAAAGAAAAGCGAAGTTTCAAGGAAGATGACAGGAGGATCCCAGTTTGAAAAATAAAATCTATACATTGGAACAAGTGCTGGCAAAGATACACGACGGACAACGAATTTTATTCAGTGACCGCCATGGCCAGCTTGCAGCGGATGAAATTATTGAAGGGATGCTGCAAAAGGGTGTGAAGGACATCACGGCAATTGCTATTACTTCCGGTCAACCGGGCATGGGACTTGGCAGATTGATTGAAGAAAAACGAGTAAAACGTGTTGAAACCACACATATCGGATTGAATCCGGCAACAAGCCAACAAATGTTTGCCGGAGAAATTGAAGTGGAATTTATTCCACAGGGAACCTTTGCTGAACGGATCCGAGCTGGTGGCTATGGTTTGGGTGGGATCTTGACACCTACAGGGGTCGGAACCATTGTGGAAAAAGGAAAAGAAATACTACATTTAAGAGGAAAGGATTATCTTCTTGAAATGCCGATCCGTGCGGATATTGCGTTGCTGCGTGCCAGCAAAGCCGACAAAGCAGGCAATCTGTATTTTCGTAAAACCAATCTGTTGTGCCAGGACTATATGGCGATGGCAGCCGATCTTGTGATCGTTGAAGTGGAAGAGCTTGTTGAAATCGGAGAACTGGATCCGGAGCAGATCCATGTTCCGGCTCCGATCGTAGATATGCTGTATATCCGTCAAGGTGAAAAAAGGCCAATGCATTTGAACTGGCAGCGAATGATCGAAAAGATCAAATCAAAAGAAGCAGAGAAAAGATAGGAGGATAAATGTATGGCATATACCGGACGTGAATTGATTGCAGCACGTTGTGCGAGATTCTTCAAAGATGGAGATTTTGTAAATCTTGGCATTGGCGTCCCTTTAATGTGTACTAACTATTTGCCGGAAGGCGTTGATCTATGGCTTGAAGCAGAAGTTGGGATTGTTGGATCCGGCGCAACACCGCACTATACTGAATGGGATGTCGATGTAGCGGATGCAGGTGCCCAGCCAACCAGTGTCATTAAAGGGGGATCGATCGTTCCCCATGACAAATCGTTTGGCTTTATTCGAGGAGGACACATAGATGCCTGTGTGCTTGGTACATTACAGGTTGATCAGGAAGGAAATATCGCAAACTGGATGATACCTGGAAAAGTTGCCCCGGGAATGGGTGGCGCGATGGATCTTTGTGCCGGGGTTAACAGAGTCATTGTGGCAACAGAGCATTGTGATAAAAAAGGGGCTTCGAAAATACTAAAGAAATGTACGCTTCCTTTGACCGGCGCCAATTGTGTAACGGATATAGTGACAGAGCGCTGTTATTTCATAGTTAAAGAGAAACATCTTGTGTTAAAGGAGCTGGCTGAAGGGTATACAGTCGATGATATTCGTGCCTGCACAGAGGCAGAGTTTATTGTAGACGGTGAAATAGGCATGATGAGATAACGGATCTTGATAAATTAGAAACGAACGACCGGACCATATTTTGTATGGAAAACCGGTCGTTTGTCTTATGTATAAAGTGTATCCACTCTAAATGCGTTTTTGTTTCAACCTTTTCTTTATATAGAGATAAAAGGCTGTGATGCATAAAGCTGCAAAGGTATCCCATAAAATATCAGAAATCTGTCCGCTTCTTCCTTGTGAGAACAATTGATGGATCTCATCACTGCAAGCATAGAGAAAACAGACTGCAACATTTTTCGCCAAGGTCGGTTGTTTCCATGTATGGATCATGCAGAAAGCCAAAGAGGCATACAGAATAAAATGGGCGGTCTTACGTACGATGAAGACGGCATGGGGGATTTGCAGGATAAACTGGACAAACCATCCGCTGACTTCGCTGGAGCTTTCCGCATTCTGCGAGGAAAAAAAGAATATCAATGCCATGATCAGAAAGGTGGCCATTTTCCACAGATGACGCTTCATGATGCATGCTCCTGTGTTTTCAGAGCCGTTCGGGCCATATAGTAATCTTTCAGCAACATTCGTCTTTTTGTATGGATAAAACGATAGCCGAAGATCTTGGACATATTGAAATCATCAATAACGATATATCGATCGATACCGTGAAGGGTTATATAATCAAGAATCTGAGAGAATCTTGGTTTTCTCGTATTGGCGGTCACACCGATGACATATTGTCCCAGATCAACAATATCAAAGACAGCGATCAGCTCTTCATACGTAAAAAAAAGACGCCAGGATGACGAAATAACGATCCGGCAATCAAATTCCTGGATCAGTTTCATCAAGTACTCTATACTGTTCCGATCAAAGCATTGGTGGGCTTGCATGACAGTAAAAGCTTCCAGCTGAGCAATGGCAGGGTTCTCTTTTTCATTGGCCAGGCGTTTCGGTAGATCGGGATCTACCGGAGGGAATTTCATAATATCGTTTGGATTGATTACGCCATCGATATCGAGAAAAATTATAGGATTCATATATTTATTTTAGCGAAAGAATCTGTTTGGTTCAACTCTGTGATAGAATAAGGAAAAGGAGGATTCCTTATGAAACACAACATCGTATTATTGACAGGTATGTCCGGCGCTGGTAAATCCAGTGCCATGAATGCATTGGAGGATCTGGGTTATTATTGTATCGATAATTTTCCGGTGGAATTATTATCTCAGCTGGAAATCGTTCTTGAATCCAATCGATATAAATACGTTGCGTTCTCGGTACCTGCCAGCGATTACAATACATTTTATCATTTTTTTGAGAATACAAAGCACAATATAAGGAGCATTTTTCTGGATGCCAGCGATGAAGAACTGTTGCTGCGCTATCGTTTTACCCGTCGGCGTCATCCATTGATTGCCACCGGAATTGCCTCGACATTAGAGGAGGCTATTGAAATCGAGAGAGACCAGGTGCTGGCTATGCAGGAAAGCGCACCGGATACGATCCATTTTGACACAACAAAGATGACAACAACGGAACTGGCCCGCCGTATCCGCAATCGCCTGGAGGTCAATGAATCCGCAGAGTTCACGATCACATTCCAGTCGTTCGGATTTAAACATGGCATGCCGATGGATGCGGATATAGTCATGGATGTCCGTTTTCTGCCGAACCCTTTTTATGATCCGACATTACGGGATCTTACTGGCAACAATAAGGAAGTTTATGATTTTGTGATCAATGCCCGTGAGACCCAGACGTTTCTGGGCTATTTAAAAAGCACGATGGATTATGTATTTGACAGTTATAACAAACAGCATAAATCTCATATGATCGTTGCGATCGGTTGTACAGGGGGACAGCATCGTTCTGTATCCGTATGCAACTGGTTGTATGACCACTACAAGAAAAACTACCGTTGTTTTAAATCCCATCGTGATATCGGAGGCGAGGAAGAATGAAAAATATCGTAGTAATCGGAGGAGGTACCGGTCTTTCCAGTATGCTGATGGGTATGAAAAAACTGGAGAATGTCAATATAACGGCTATTGTTACCGTTGCAGACAGTGGCGGAAGTACCGGCCGATTACGGCAGACCTACCATGTGCCGGCGATCGGAGATATACGGCATGTACTGGCAGCTATGTCCAGCGATGAAGACGAACATTTATTTGCGGACTTGATGAATTATCGTTTTACCGGTGATGACGATATCGGAGGTCACAATCTGGGAAATTTGATCTTTCTTGCATTGATGGATACCACCGGCTCTTTTATGGGAGCTATCGATGCAATCAGTCATGTTTTGAAAGTCAAAGGGAATATATTGCCAAGTACATTAGACACTGTTACATTGTTTGCGATGATGGAAGACGGCACTCTCGTACGTGGTGAGGACAGTATTCCGAAAGCCCAGAATAGTATTAACCATGTGTTCTATCAACAGACGGTCCGGCCGCATGAACAGGCTATCAGAGCCATCGAGCAGGCGGATCTGATCATCTATGGAATCGGCTCTTTGTATACTTCCATCATGCCAAACCTGATCATTCCGCAGATCAGCGAAGCCATTCACAACAATCCATGCGCTAAGATTTACTTCTGTAATGCGATGAGCCAGCGGGGAGAGACTGACGACTATTCGATGGAAGACCACATCCGTGCTATTGAACGGCATTCATATCCGGACTCGGTAGATCTGGTCGTTGTCAATCATTCATATATTCCGCAATCGATTCTGGATGCTTATGCCAAAGAAGGCTCTTATCCGATCCGTATCAGGGAGAAAAAACATGATTATGGAATTATGCAGCGATTATTGATACAATTTGACAGTAAATCCAGGATCCGTCATAATCCGGATGCGGTCAAGCAGGCAGTGGCGGAGATCCTGCAGAGAATTGATAATGAGGAGGATTTACGTGTCCTTTACCAGTGAAGTTAAAAATCAGATATGCAATGATCCATTGGATGCTCGCCAAAGCAGGGCTCAGTTATGTGCCTTATTTCAAATGCGTGCAGCTCTGCATCTGTCACGTGACGGAATGTATATTTCTTATCAGACCGAAAACGCGACCATTGCCAAACATATCTTTCAGCAGGTCAAATCATGTTATGATGTGAATGCGCGTCTATCGGTTATTAAAAAAATGAGGCTGAATAAGAACAATACCTATTGTGTGGAGATTCATGAGAAAGCGATGGAAATTCTCGAAGATCTTAAGATATGGACCGATGCCGGACTGAATGTACGGCCGGATCGTTCCGTGGTCCGATCGGAAAAGATGGCTCGAGCTTATCTGCAGGGTTGTTTTTTGGCTGGAGGGAGTGTCAATCATCCAAAGACGACCAACTATCACCTGGAGATTGCATGTACACATACGGAAATGGCTAAGACGGTACAGAGCCTGATGGAACGGTTTTATCTTCCGGCCAAGAGCATCCGTCGCAAACAGTCATATGTCGTTTATCTCAAAGCCGGTGACAAGATTGGAGATTTTTTGCGGCTGTGCAATGCCAGCCAGGCGTTACTGGATTTTGAAGGAGTACGGATCCAAAGAGACTTTTTTAACCAGATGCGCCGTTTAGACAACTGTGAGATAGCCAATGAAATGAAGGCTGTACAGGCGGCAGCCAAACAGCTGGAATACATCGCAATCCTGGATGCAAACAGACACAGGGTCCGGATCCCGGAAAAGATCGAGCATGTTATGGAAATGCGCAAACAGTTTCCGGAAGCTACGATGCAGGAACTGTGTGATGAATGCTACAAAGCATATGGAGATATTATTAAAAAATCCGGCATGAAACATCGTTTGAATAAGATCAAGACGATGGCACTGGCTTTAACGGAGGATGCAGAATGATAAAAAAAATCATGACACTGTTACTGGTGATAAGTCTGTGTGCCTGTTCATCAGGCTATGAGCTACGTAAACAGACATTTACATTTGAATTAGGGGATGACGTGTATGCCAACGCATCCAACTATATAAAGGATCCGGAGAAATACAATCTAAAGAACGTGAAGGTGCGGGCTTTATCACAGGGGATCCGGGTCAAGGAAAATCGTTTTGTCTCCGGTTCCAAAGATTATCTCGTTTGTGGAGAATACAATTTTGAACTGGTAGACGGCAAGAAAGAAACAAAGTTTCGCATTAAGGTCAAAGATACCAAGCCTCCAACGTTATCTGAAGATGTGACGGAAATCAAGATTGCAGCCGGCAGTGGCTTTGCCTGGCAGGATTATTTAAAAGCATCCGATCTATCCGGTGTCAGTTATTCCTTTGCTCCGATCGTAGATACGACGATTGCCGGTAGTACCGATGTAACGGTAAAGATCTATGATCGCTTCGGCAATACTGTGGAAAAAGTTGTGACCGTTAAAGTGGAATAGGATATAATACTAAATATGACAAAAGCCGATAAACTATTGATCATTTTGATCATGATATGTTCCATAGGTTCCTTGATCCCGCTGCTACGCCATAATCCACTGCCATCCCAGGTCGTGGTTTATGTAAAAAACCAGGAGGTGCTTCGGCAGGATCTTAGCCAGAACGGAACGTATCACGTAGAAGGAACACTGGGTACGGTAACCGTGGAAATCAAAGACCGGAAGGTACAGGTGACACAGGAAAACAGTCCTTATCACATCTGTTCGAAACAAGGGGCCATTTCGGATGCTTCGACACCAATCGTCTGTCTTCCTAACGAGACTATCGTAAAAATCGAATCAGACGATGTTGGCGAGGATACGGTGATACAATGACGACAAGAAAAGCGGTTGAGCTGGCCTTTCTTATGGCGGCCGGTATTGTATTACAAATTATGGAAAGCTTTCTGCCCGTTGTCTTTATCGTCCCGGGATTTAAAATCGGTTTTGCCAATATCATTGCGTTATATACTTTATATAATTATGATACTAGGTCCATGTGGATCGTAGGCATCGGCCGGATCTTTATGGCCAGTTTATTGCAGGGCTTGTTGTTTTCTGTTTCCTTCTGGCTGTCTTTGGCCGGAGGGCTGTTATCTTTAAGCATCATGTCTTTGTTACATAGAACCGGAAAGTTCTCTATTTACGGCGTGAGTGTGGCCGGTGCAGCCTGCCATAGTATCGGGCAGGTGGCGGCAGTCACCTTTATTTATCAGCAGTTTTTTATGCAGCTGTATTTGCCGGTATTGCTGGCATTGTCTATTGTCAGTGGCTTATGCATCGGGATCCTTGCAGGCCAGCTGATCAGACGTTTAAGGAGGGTTACTTTATGACATATCGATATCGTCCACGCGGTGTTTGTTCCCGCGAGCTTGTTTTTGAGATAGAAGACGGAAAAGTGCAGTCATTTTATGCTGTCGACGGCTGTAATGGAAATTTACAAGGGATTTCCCATTTGATCCAGGGGATGCCGGTCCAGGAAGTCATCGAACGACTGGAGGGGATCCAATGTGGACCACGTCCGACATCTTGTCCGGATCAGATTTCAAAAGCTTTAAAAGCGTATCAGATGCGAGGAAGCCATGACGGAGCGCTTTAACGGTGCCTTGCAGGATGTTCAAAGACGAATGAGCGACAGCCTGGTTACATATTCGGTCAACGCGATGGAAAAGCTGGACGGAATAGCACAGGCTATGACTGGAAAAACAATCGTCGATACGGATTTCCTAAAGCTGATGGAACTATACGGAAGAAAATATCGAAAGATCGGGAATGAAAAAGGATGTCGGTTCTGTGTGATGCGGATGCAGCAGCTGGTATGGATCCGGCAGCGGAAAAAAAGACAGAAAGAATTTCCGAATCTGATCTTCACAGGGCAGATGGATTCTCTTACCAAAGAGTTTCTGGACGAGTTTCCTACGTATCTGCATTCGTATGAAGAACAATACAAAAAAAATGTGTTGCGTCTGGCTGTCATATTTACCATCTTTTTAATGGTGTTTCTTGTTCTGATCTGTCACATGTCTTTTTTGACTGGCTGGCTGATTTCCATGATCAGCTTTGGGACAATACTCTGGCTGACTTTTCGGGATGGCTGGCAAAGACTGATCCAGGATCAGCTGGATGATTTGATCCACGAGGTGGAACCAAGTTGTGAATTATTGAACAAATCTATTCAAAACGACTTGTAAATTATTTCACAAATGGGTACAATAAAATTGTGGTGATAATGATGAACAATAATAATAGAAGCGTACCCAAAGCGACTTTTCAAAGGTATCCTGTATATCTGAAAGCACTGCGACGTTTACAAAATAATGGGGTGGAACGTGTGATGTCCAAGGAACTGGCACAGTTGGTCAATATTGAACCAACAACGATCCGCCGGGATTTTTCTTTCCTGGGAAGTCTGGGAAAACAAGGCTATGGTTATGAGGTGAATCGTCTTGTAGAAATCTTCAATCGGGAACTGGGAATGGATTTCGACGAGAAGATCATATTGATCGGTGCCGGTAATTTAGGCCGTGCTATCATGAATTATAATAGCTGGGATTATATTGTCGGTGAGATCGTCTGTGCGTTTGACGCCGATCCGTCCAAGTGTGGCATTCAATCCGGCGTACGTGTATATCCGATGGAAGAACTGAGCCAGCGTTTGCCAAAGGGGTGTCACATTGCGATATTGACGATCAGCCATGATGTGCAGGCAACCGTCGATCTGTTAGTCGAAAACGGCATCAACGGATTGGTGGACTTTACCCATCAGCATTTTATCGTGCCAAAAGGGGTTGTCGTAAAAGCTGTCGATGTGGTATCATCAATCCAGGAATTGGTTTTTGAATCCAATTCGATCGTTCAATAAGCTAAGAAGCGGACCTTCTATGTAAAATGGATGAAGAAAGCGACCTGTGACGGTGAAAGACAGGAGATTCTATACATGGAATAACAGCCGTGGAGCTGAACTGGAGAAATTAAGTAGACAGTTCCGTGGGATACGTTACATCCGAAAGAGCAGTTCACATGAAATAGGATGGTACCGCGGTAACAATCGTTCCTTGTTAAGGAACTTTTTTTATGGAGGAAAGTATGCTGATTAAAAAATTAAAAGAAATGTATGAACAAATGGATGGGCAGACAGTCACTTTGCAGGGATGGGTACGTACCAATCGTAACTCAAAAGCTGTTGGTTTTATTGAATTAAACGATGGTACATGCTTTTCTAATGTTCAGATCGTTTATGGAGACTCCTTAGCGGATTTTGCGGCTATATCCAAGATAACCTTGGGTTCGGCTATCGAAGTGGAAGGTACATTGGTATGTACCCCGAAGGGAAAACAACCGTTTGAGATCCAAGCTCAGAAAATGACGGTGCTGGGCATGTCCGAACACGATTATCCGTTACAGAAAAAACGACACAGCTTTGAATATATGCGTGAGATTCCTCATGTAAGACCACGGGCCAATACGTATTATGCGATGTTTCGGCTTCGTTCGGTTCTGAGTATGGCCATTCATACGTTTTTTCAGGATCGCGGTTTTGTCTATATCCATACACCTATCATCACCGGTAATGATGCAGAGGGGGCTGGTGAGTGCTTTACAGTTACAACTCGTTCCGATGATGAATACGAGCAAGATTTCTTTGGAAAACATGCTCAGCTGACAGTATCTGGCCAGCTGCATGTAGAACCTTTTGCGCTGACATATCGGAATGTTTATACATTTGGACCTACTTTCCGTGCGGAGAATTCCAATACGACCCGTCATGCCAGCGAATTTTGGATGATCGAACCGGAACTGGCTTTTGCAGATCTGAATGACAATATGGATTGTGTAGAGGAAATGATCAAATATTGCATCAATTATTGTCTAGAGCATGCGAAAGAGGAAATGGAGTTCTTTAACCGCATTATCGATAAACATTGTATCGAACGGGTAACCAAGGTAGCCAACAGTGAATTTAAACGAATGACTTATACAGAAGCCATTGAAGAACTTATGAAGGTCAAAGATCGTTTTGAGAATAAGAATATTTACTGGGGAATGGATCTGCAGTCCGAACATGAGCGTTATATTTGTGAGAAGGTCATCAACGGTCCGGTGTTCCTGATCGATTATCCGAAGGAAATCAAAGCCTTTTATATGCGTGTTAACGAAGACAACAAAACGGTAGCAGCTTGTGATCTTCTGGTACCTTATGTTGGAGAGCTGATCGGAGGTTCCCAGCGTGAAGAGCGATATGATGTTCTGGTGAATAAAATGAAAGAATTAGGTATCGGGCAGGAATCCCTGCAATGGTATTTAGATCTTCGTCGTTTCGGAGGATGCAAACACAGTGGTTTTGGCTTGGGCTTTGACCGTATGTTGATGTATCTGACCGGTATGCAGAATATCCGGGATGTACAACCATATCCACGGACCCCGAGAAATTTGATTTTTTAAAAAAAGGAAGCGTAGGCTTCCTTTTAAAATGTGATGGTTTTTGGGGCCTCGGTAAAGGAGCTGATGGTGGCGGTTCCCTCCATTAAGGCAAATACAGCCGTATTGCCGTCGCCAGGGGCATACATGCTCTTAAGTTCCGGATAATTGTCCAGCATATGTTGAGCCGCTTCTAAGCGCTCATCCAGCTTTACCTTGGCACTGATGCGGATCCATCTCCCTTCGACCATGGCGCAGATCTCGATCCATGGATTTTCGATCATCTGTCTGGCTACATCTTTTTTCAGTCCTGTTTGTATGGTCAGCTTACCATCGAACAGGTCGATGGTTCCGAAAGGACGTACCCGGGGCTTATTGTTGTCGATGGTAGCCAGAAAGTAAGTGTTTGCGGTTTTAAGGAATTCATAGATTTCTTTCATGATTCATACCTCTCTTGATTCTATTATAGTAGAAGCGATTGTGTTTGTCATCTGAATGGTGTGTTGTAAAAAACAAGGAGAATATGTTATAAATATGTTATGAAATCGAAACAAAAAGCCGGATTGAACACAATGAACAAAGTGATATTGATCGTTACGACCATTGCACTGGCAGCCGTTGCTGTTTTTTTATTCGTGACACGGCCACGGGAAATAGATTCTCTATATGATACATATCTGGATACGCTCGATGAAGATGTTCGGCTATCAGAATTGATCGAACCTTCTTTTAAAGAAGTTTATAAGGTAAAGGAATTTACATATTACGGGGAATCCTTAAAATTTTATCACAAGAAGGACCTTGTCAAAGTGGATGACATGTTAGGGAAAAATGTAGTGCTTCATAATGTGGAAACCGGTGAGGAAATTACCTATACATATTCCAACGGTGCCGAAGACGGTATTATGGTAGGGCAGTTAAAACCGGGATTTTATGAGGTTTATATTTATGACAAGTTTGTCAAGAAACGTCTGTATTTTGATAAAGAGACGCATGTGGAGCCGTTTGAGACGCTTCGCCGGAATGAGAAATCCAAGCATGTGCAGATCGATGCCTCCAAGGATTTTCTTTCTAAGTATGGTATCCATATGGACCGTAACTATGTGTTTATCTCGGTAACGGAGACCATTCCGATGGCACAGACGATCGATGTACTGATTGATCCTTGCGGGAATACGTACAATCCGAACACCAACACCACAACCACCGGTATTTCGGTGGGCAGTGTATCTGAACAAAAAGATGCCTATGCCCTGGCTTTAAAGATAAAAGAAGATCTGGAGGCCTATGGGCTGAAGGTGGAATTAACCAGAGACGAGAATGGGGATCCGAGTTATTATGGTAAAGACGGACGTGTTGGCCAGGGTTATATGAGAAATGCCAAAATTTATATTTCTCTGGGCTTTTTACAGGATAAGGATGTAGACCGTCCATTGATCGTGGCCAGTCCTTACACATCTGCTTCCTTTGCCAACAATGTTTCCTATTATATGCAGAAATATAATCTGGAAATGTACGGTGTCAATGGAGGAGCCGGTTCCTTATACGAAAGAGGTGTCGTTTTGGATGGTTACATCCAGGATGAAGAAAAGATGGAAGAGTCTATCTATGAAGAATTGCCACAGCTGAGGGAAAGCGGAGGTAAGGTCACATTCTGCGGTGTCATCGAAAATGCCAAGGAAAACCAGCGGTATCAGGATTGTAATGGCATGTATGCGATTTATATCCAGTTCTGTAATGCGTATTCTGAAGACAGCGTTTTATATTATAAATCAAATATGGATATGATGGCCCATGCGATTGCGGATGGTACCATATCCTATTTTGAAATAGAAGGTGAAAATTTTGAAGCTAACAGTAAGTAATATATATAAATCATATGGAGCACAGGATGTTTTGTCCGGTGCTTCTTTGCAGATACGCGCCAAGGAAAAAGTAGCCTTGGTCGGAAAAAACGGTTGTGGCAAAACAACGTTATTGAAGATCATTGATGGCTCGGAAACCATGGATCAGGGATCCAGGGTCCTGGCCAGTGGTCTGCAGATCGGTTATCTTTCACAGATTTCTTTTGTAGATCAAGATATCACAGTATATGATGAGCTTTTAAAAGCGTTTGACAAAGTCCGACAGCTAGAGCAGTCTCTGCGTGAGCAGGAGGAGGTCCTCAAACAGGATCATGAACAAAGACAGCTAGATAAATATGCTAAATTACTGAATGAGTTTGAACTTTACAATGGTTATGGATATGATACAGAATTACGAAGCGTTTTTTTCCACTTTCAGTTTACGGAGGAGGATCTGTATAAACCATTGTCTCAGTTCAGTTCAGGACAAAAAACACGAATTGCGTTAGTAAAGCTGCTATTGAGCAAACCGGATATTCTTTTGCTCGATGAACCGACCAATCATCTGGATATTGAATCTATCGAATGGCTGGAGGGATATTTGAAAGGATATCCGTTTGCGGTCATTCTGGTCAGTCATGACCGAATGTTCTTAGATCATGTGGTGGATGAAATTGTAGAGATCGAATTTGGCAGAACGACTCGATACGTTGGAAACTACTCCAAATATCTGAAAGATAAAGAAGAATACTTGCAGAAGAATCATGAGGCATATCTTTGGCAGCAAAAAGAGATCGAAAGACTGGAAGCGCTCATAGAAAAATTCCGTTATAAGAAAAACAAAGCCAGCTTTGCCAAAAGCAAACAAAAATACCTGGATCGTATGGATCGTATAAGGGATGTAAAAGCGGACAGTTCCATGATGAAAGCACGGTTCTATTCCTATCGTAAAGGGGGAAACGACGTGCTGGAGGCAGAGCATTTGCAGATCGGATATGATGAGGTTTTATGTGAAGTGAATGTTTCTGTGCACGCCAAAGATCGAATGGCCATCGTAGGCCCAAACGGCATTGGAAAAAGCACCTTGGTTAAAACACTGGTTCGTCAGATGGAACCGATCTCGGGTTCTTTTACCTGGGGACATCAGATCGATGTGGGGTATTTTGACCAGGAAAGTGCACAGAAAATTTCTAATAAGACCGTCATCGATGAGCTTTGGGATAGAAATCCGATGGCCACACAGACAGAGATACGCAATACGCTGGCTGGTTTCCTTTTTACCCAGGATGATGTGTTTAAAGATGTCGCTTCTTTATCCGGTGGGGAACGAGTTCGTTTGGCACTGGCATGTCTGATGATGGATCACGATAATATGCTGATTCTCGATGAACCGACCAACCATCTGGATATTCCGTCCAAAGAAGCTCTGGAAAAGTCATTGCAGGATTATGACGGAACGATTTTATTTGTCAGCCATGATCGTATGTTTTTAAAAAAGATGGCGACCCATATTCTGGAAATCGGGCAGGAATGCCATCTGTATCCGTTTGGCTATGATGAATACCTTACATATAAACAAAATGGCCAGATACCAGAGGAAACGTCTTCCGTTGGCTCCATATCTTCTTCTAAAACTGCCCATGCTGATCATAAAGCTTTAAAGAACAGGATTACGAAGCTGGAGTCTTTGTTAGAAAAAGCAGAAGCTGAGCTGGAAGAGCTTCGCAATCTACGGTATGAGCCGGAATATTATCAGGATTTTCGTCAGATGGAAAAACTGAATGAACAGATCGATCAGAAACATAATGAAATTAATGCCTATTTAAGTGAATGGGAAGAAAAAATGGAACAAATGGAATAGATGAGGACAGATTTAAAAAAATCTGTCTTTTTTTAGAACTATATGGATTCAGATTTGTTATAATGATAGAGATAACAAGGAGGAACTATAATGAATATTTCACCATTACAGAAACAGAGACTTCAGTATGAACCGAAACTGCCTGGTATGCTGAGACATGGAATTGCAGAAATCTGTGTAAATGAAGGACAGGAAACGCAGAGTGTGGCAGACCAGGAGCAGATCAAGGCTCTTTTCCCGAACACATACGGAAAAAAGGAAATCGTATTTGCCAAGGGACAAAATGTTTCTGAAGCGAAAAAGCAGGTTGTCGGTGTCATCCTTTCCGGTGGCCAGGCTCCAGGGGGACACAATGTCGTATGTGGTCTTTACGATGCATTAAAGGCGACCAATAAAGAAAATGTTTTGTACGGTTTTAAAGGTGGACCTAGCGGATTACTAGAAGATGATTACCTGGTATTTGATGATGAATACATCAATCAGTTCAGAAATACGGGCGGATTTGACATTATCGGATCCGGACGTACAAAACTGGAAACAGAAGACCAGTTTGCAGTTGCTGCCGAAGTATGTAAAAAACATGGTATTACAGCGATCGTGATCATCGGTGGAGATGACTCCAATACCAATGCAGCTGTATTAGCTGAATATTTCGCCGCTCATAATACAGGCGTACAGGTTATCGGATGCCCGAAAACCATTGATGGTGACCTGAAGAACGAAGATATCGAATGTTCTTTTGGTTTTGATACAGCCACTAAGACATACAGTGAACTGATTGGAAATATTGAAAGAGATGCTAATTCTGCAAAGAAATACTGGCACTTCATCA
>DGUK01000094.1:6319-11869 GCA_002394635.1 Faecalitalea sp. UBA4312 | reverse complement strand
GTGTTTTTTCGTATTATTTGAACTCTTCAAACTTTTGCTGGCATTTCTTTTTGTTCTTAAGGATTGTGTTTTTTCGTATTATTTGAACTTGCAAATTTCTCTGAATTATAAGCTTCGCGTTCTTAAGGATTGTGTTTTTTCGTATTATTTGAACAGAATTGTACGGTGTCGCATACCACCTGTGTTCTTAAGGATTGTGTTTTTTCGTATTATTTGAACGACAACTGAGGCGCAGAATAGAGCGTCGATGTTCTTAAGGATTGTGTTTTTTCGTATTATTTGAACTATGCGTCATGTGACAACTACCACGAAGTGTTCTTAAGGATTGTGTTTTTTCGTATTATTTGAACTATATACCTACTCATATATATACCCGCCTGTTCTTAAGGATTGTGTTTTTTCGTATTATTTCTTCCTTTCAGGATGGTATCTATATGCATAACTTAGATTGCATGACGACAAGAGGCAATGGAACTCTAAACATCTATGGAATTATTATGTTACGATTCTATAAGAAATAACACTAAACAAGCAGGAATCTACGGACTCCTGCTTTGTTTTATTCGAGCTACAATGCCTTCATCAACATCTTTATGATAGTGGCAATGCCTAAGCCGGTGATGGCACTGAGGATAGCCATCAATGCTTTTTGATAGAATCGTTTGCCTTCTTCTCTGGCTTTTTCGATGCGATCGAGGGTTTCTCCGTTGGTAAAGGCTACGATTTCTTTATAGGTATGTATATCGTGTTCTTTTTTTGCTTTTTCAACTCTGTATGTGTAATAGAATGTGAGAATTAGGATAGCTCCCCATAGGATGGATCCTGGAATACCAAGTCCTTCTATTAAAGGGATGGCTGACAGGATACAAAGAATCATTAACAGGGTGAAAATGGTGCTGTCTCTATTGAAATTGCGAATGTCTTTTTGATCGATTTTATCTTTCATGATATCAATATCTCCTTTCACTAAGGTATCAAGGGAGACATGAAACACATTGCTTAACAGTAAAAGACTGTGAATATCCGGATAACTTTTATCATTTTCCCAATTTGATATGGTCTGTCGGGATACATATAGCTGGTCAGCTAATTGTTCCTGGCTCATTTGTGCACTGTTTCTATAGGTCTTCAATCTTTTTCCGAGTTCCATGTGATTGCCTCCTTGCAGTTTTATCCTATCGAAATAGAGAATTTTCTTCTATCAAAAGGGTTTTCCATGTGTGATTTATTAATGACAAAGGTCTTTGACAAGGGAATTTCTATTTAATGTGTCTTATTATAACAGGTTTTAAAGAGGGGTGGATCCGGATGAAGAAAGTTTAGTTAACATATACCATATTGGTCTACGTAAATATTAAGAAGTATTGATATACTTTATGTGAGGAATAACGATGATCAGAAACAGGGAATGGCGAAATATATGGATCGTGGCTGGCTTGGTTTTTTTAGCTGGCGTTCTGCATGTATTTGAAACAAAATCATTAGGCATCAGCATTTGTTTTTTTTATGTGATCAATACGTTTTATATTTGTCTTATCGCATTGTGGGGGATTTCGATTTATCGAAGAGTGTTACGTAAGGAGGCGGCCAGGTATTTGACCGTCATGGCTGGTTGTATGATTGTCTGGCTCTTGTTGCGGATCTTTAAATACAGGTTGACCGGGGAAGACGATTCTTTATCGAGGATGCTTGACAATATGTATGCCATTCCTTTCGTGCTGATGCCATTGATGAGCTATTATGCTTCTTTGTATCTAAAGCCTTCTGCAGTTCATGATCGCTATAAATTGTGGTGGATCCCGGCACTTGTTTTGATCGCTTTATGTCTGACCAATGAGATGCATCATCTGGCATATGGGGAGCAAGGAAGAGCATATGGAATCTTAGTTTATATTCGGTATATCTGGTTGTTTGCGTTTATGGTGGCTACCGTTGTCAATATCATCCGTTGTTGTGGGCTCAGTGGGAAAAGGAATTATATGGGGGTCTTTTTTGCCATTGTGTGTCTGGTTGCTATGTACGGTATTGAATATACGCATGGACCTTTTATCCTTTCTCGTAAACCATATGAGCTGCAGGAATTCTTCTCCTTGACGATTCTTTTTCTTTGGGAATATTGTTGTTTGACAAATCTGCTGCCGACCAACCGTGATTATGATGTCATTTTTCCGTATAGCTCATTGGGCGCCGAAATTGAGGATCCGTCCGGGAACAGTATGTATCAAACATACAGCTTTGTGCCTGCTGGTCGTCAGGCGAAAAAGAAATCGCTGGAAGCTCCCTTGATGACTACACCGGATATTGCGATGAAAGGATTCTCTGTTTATGGTGGCTATGGATATGTGCAGATGGACTTGTCTTTGATCCATGCGATGCAGCGAGAGTTAAGGGAAAGTCATCAGGCTTTGTCGGAAAAGGTGGAGTTATTAAAGGCGGAAAACCGCAAGCAGGAGGAAAATTACCGGGTCCTTCAACAAAACCGTCTCTATGATAAGATCACCCGGCGTGTGCAGCCCCAGCTGGAATGGATCTGTACTCAGGCTGAATCGCAGCTGCCACAGGAAGAGATTCTTCGACGCTTCTGTGTGGTGGGAGCGTATGTGAAACGCCAGGCCAATTTGATGTTGATGACAGATCAAGGCAAGGTATCCAGCGAAGAGTTTTTATACGCCATTCGCGAAATCTTCTATCAGATTCGCTCTTTTGGCATCGTATGCCGGGTGAGCCAGGATGAAGAGGTTCTTTGTGACGGACAAAGATTATCTCTCTATCTGGAGGCAATGGAAAACGTATTGGAGGCAGCGCTCGGAAAGTGTACTGTTTTTCATGTTGCACTGGTGCAGGATCGGCAAATGAAGATCAAAATGGATTTGACAATTCCGGTTACATGGATCTGCCCAACGGGATTGCAAGAGCATATTCATTGTGAGACAAACGGAATGATGTTGACCTATTCACCAAGAAATGAGGTGGAGGGATGACATTAGATCAAATGCCTGTGATTGGGCAGGGAATATGGATCATGGGAATGTATTTTCTTCATTTGTTTCAGGTGGTCGTGTTTTGTAAATTTGTGCAATACCGAATGAGACCCAAGGCGTGTATGACAGCTATAGTGGTTGTGTTGGAAGCAGTGTGTATGGCTTGTTTGCTGGGGATCCGTTTTTATCAAAAGATGAATATGATGTCCGGCTGGCAGTGGCTGGTATGTTCCGGTCGGGTAGAGCTTTATATTTTTTTGTCGGTAGGCATGATCATCCTGGATCTGAAGTCTTTACGTGATCTGTTGCGCTGGCGGCACACCCATATATCCAATCGATCGATCCGGGAGGTCTTTGATCAGGCGCCTCAAGGGTTGTACTACTATGAAGAAGATGGAGCACCGCGATTGATCAACAAATCCATGTGGAGCTTCTTTAAAGAGATTGGTCATTATGAGGCGTGGAATGGAAACCGGTTCTTTGATTGGATCCGTACAAACGCTTTGATGAAAAACGGAGAGGATAGTTATTGGCTTGAAGGCAATGATCAACATATATACCAGGTCGATCATTATCGGATATTTACGGCACATCGTGCGTATCATGAATTGAAGACAAAGGACATTACCGAACAATATACATTGTATAAAAACCTGGAGAAAAAACTGGAATTACTGCAGGATGTGGAAAGGCAGTTACGGGAATATGAAGACCAGATGGTCAACCGGATCACGCAGCAGGAGATCCTGGATGCCAAAAAACATGTACATGATGAATTGGGACAAATGATCCTGATGACCGGTTGGACCCTGGAAAAAAAGGAAACGGAAAACTATGGCACTTTGATGAAGGAATGGGCTTCCATCATACATTTGTTTTCTGTCCGGCAGCCGCAAAGCTTTCCGGAGTATACACAGTACGAAATAGAAAAGGCAGCTGCTTCGATCGGCGTAGATGTAGAAATCAATGGATCGATACCGGCAAAAAAAGAGATACAGAATGTCTTTTTGGCCGGGGCTATGGAGTGCCTACTCAATGCGTACCGTCATGCAGGGGCCACGAAATTGTATATTGATGTCACGGAGAAAGACGGAAAGATTCTTTTGCGGTATACAAATAACGGAATGATTCCGGAAAAGCCGATAAAAGAAGGTGGAGGCCTGCGTATCCTTCGACAGGCTGTTGCTCGTGTCAACGGTGAAATGTGTGTGGAATGGACGCCTCGGTTCGCGGTCATTCTCACACTGGATGGGAGAAAAGTATGACAGGAAACAAACATTATCTTGATCGGCAGACCTTTGAAATGATCTGCAGGAAACGAAAAGATCAGCCATCCTTTGAGACAGGGATCCATGCAATCGCCTTAATAGAAATCGATCAGTATCAAAAGGTACAGATCCAGCAGGGAATCGATGGCATGGAACATTTGATGAAACAGATGATGAGCGTCCTGGCTTCTCTTTCTGACAGGGATACGATGATTGTCCGTTATAACGACCTGATCGTTGCGGTGGTGATGCATCATCTGGAAACGGTGGAACAGCTCCGTTTGCGCTGCACAAAGATGCATGAAACCCTTCGGCTTTCCAGCTTTTTTGGCGTGAAATATACAACCAGTATGGGGGTGGCTCTCTGTCATCATGATCGGCAAAGAGGCTATCGATGCGCTTTCGACAATGCCTTGCATGCCTTAGGACAGGCACAGACGATCGGCAATCACCTGGTGTTCTATACACCGAACGAGAAAAACCGGAAAACACGAGTCTTGATCGTAGAGGACCAGCAGATGCCGGCCCAGCTGTTTCGCTCTATCGTACAGAACAGCCGGCGTTATACATTGACGGAGACCATACAAAGCGCCCAGGCAGCCTACTTTTATTGTGCACAGGACAAGGTGGATCTGGTTTTGATGGATGTTGTGACAATGATGGGGGCTAATGGCCTGCAGGCATCAAAACGGATCAAAGAAGCGTTTCCGCAGATCAAGATCATTATTGTAACATCGATGCCGGAGGCAAGCTGGTTAAAAAAGGCCAGGGAGTATGGAGTGGACAGCTTCTGGTATAAAGAGGTGCAGACCGAATCTCTGATGGAGATCATGGACCGTACGATGGCTGGGGAATCGGTCTATCCGGAAACAAGCCCGATGGTACAGCTGGGCGATACAACCAGCTATGAATTATCACAAAGAGAACTGGAGATCCTTCGGGAGCTGACCACCGGAGCTACCAATGTACAAATCAGTAAAAAACTGCATATTGCGACATCCACAGTAAAAACCTACGTGGATCGGCTGATGGAAAAAACAGGATATCACTCACGGACGGAACTGGCTGTCAGAGCCCGGGAAACAGGGCTGGTCATTCGGGAAACGATTGGTGAATAAAAAGGCGGGATTTTCGATTTCCCGCCTTTTCAAACGAATATACATTTAAAAAATAGTATGGTAAAATCTTGGCATGGCACAGAAATATATAACAATACGTGGAGCACGTGAAAATAACTTAAAAAACATAGATATACAAATTCCCAAAGATCAATTTGTGATCTTGACCGGGGTATCCGGATC
>DGUK01000094.1:0-6155 GCA_002394635.1 Faecalitalea sp. UBA4312 | reverse complement strand
GAAAAGCCGGACGTAGATGAAATTACGGGATTGTCGCCTTCCATCGCCATTGATCAAAAGACGACCTCCAATAACCCGCGTTCAACCGTAGGAACAGCGACGGAGATCTACGATTACCTTCGTTTGATGTATGCCCGTGTCGGCGTTCCTTACTGTCCGAATCACCATATTCCGATCAAAGGGAATACTATCACCGAAATGGTGGATAAGATCATGGAGCTGCCGGAAGGAACCCGTTGTACGATTTTAAGTCCGCTGGTTTCCGGAAAAAAGGGAACACATAAACCGACATTGAATAAACTGATGTCGGAGGGCTTTGTTCGTGCTCGTGTAGATGGTACGATCCAATATATTGAAGAAATTGAAGAATTGGAAAAGAATAAAAAACATACGATCGAAGCTGTAGTGGATCGGATCGTCCGCAAGGATAATCGTTCTCGTTTCTATGATTCTCTGGAAACGGCTTTGAAGCTCAGCGGCGGGCTGGCAATTGTATTGACAAAGGAAAAAGAGAGATTATTTTCTTCGAACTATGCCTGTAAAATATGTGGTTTCTCCGTACCAAAGCTGGAACCGAAGCTGTTCTCCTTCAATGCGCCTTTTGGAGCCTGTCCGACATGCAAAGGACTGGGGATCACCCAGAAGGTGGATCTGGAGCTATTGATTCCGGATTCCTCAAAATCCATTGCTGAAGGGGGCATCCGTTACTACAAGAACATAGTAAATACAGAAAATCTGGAATGGCAGCGGATCAAAGCGCTGATCGATTACTATAAGATTGATATGGATATGCCGATCAAGAAGATCAATAAGAAGAAACTGAAGTATTTGTTGTATGGATCGGATGTACCGATTGCGTATACCCTGCATTCAAGATCCGGCATTACGCAGTCCAAGCTGGAATACATTGAAGGGGTCTGTCCGATGATCGAACGACGGTATCAGGAAACCTCTTCGGCGTTTTCCCGGGAATGGTACGGTTCGTTCATTTCCGACCAGGAATGTCCAACCTGTCATGGCGCTCGTTTGAACGAGCAGTCTTTGAGTGTACAGGTAGGGGGCAAGAATATATTTGAATGGACCCAGATGAGCATCAAGGAGGCTCGTTTGTTCATGCAAAGTCTGCAGTTGGATGATACCCAGGCAAAGATTGCTAATCTGATCATAAAGGAAATTGCTAACCGCCTGGAATTTCTGGATCATGTGGGATTAAGCTATCTGGCACTGAATCGTTTAGCTGGTACATTAAGCGGTGGTGAAGCCCAGCGGATCCGTTTGGCTACCCAGATCGGTTCCAAGCTGACCGGTGTCATGTATGTCCTGGATGAACCGAGCATCGGTCTTCATCAAAGAGATAATGACCGTTTGATCGGCGCCTTAAAGGAAATGCGGGATCTGGGAAATACATTGATCGTGGTAGAGCATGATGAAGATACCATGCGGGCCAGCGATTATATCGTGGATGTAGGACCGGGAGCCGGTGTACATGGTGGCGAAATCGTTGTGGCCGGAACGCAGGAAGAAGTCATGCATTGTCCGGAATCAATCACCGGAGCGTATCTCAGTGGCCGGAAGAAAATTGAGATTCCCCAAACCCGACGCAAAGGCAACGGGAAGAAGGTCCGGATTGTCAAGGCTGGGCAAAATAACCTGAAAAATGTCAGCGTCGATATCAAGCTGGGGACCTTTACGGTTGTAACCGGTGTGTCCGGATCAGGTAAATCATCCCTGGTAACGGAAGTATTTACCCGGAGCGTACAGAAGCAGTTAGGTAAACTGCATGTGACAGCAGGAAAATGTAAAGAAATAAGGGGCTTGGAAAACATTGATAAAGTGGTGGAGATCGGACAGGATCCGATCGGAAGGACACCACGTTCCAACCCGGCGACGTATACAGGTGTCTTTGATGATATCCGCGCTTTGTATGCGCAGACCAAAGAAGCGAAACTGTTGGGGTATGACAAAAGCCGTTTTTCCTTTAATGTAAAGGGAGGACGATGTGAAGCATGTCAGGGAGATGGGATCCTGCGGATCTCCATGCAGTTTTTGCCGGATGTCTATGTTGTCTGTGATCAATGTGAGGGAACACGTTACAATGAAGAAACCTTACAGGTTAAATATAAAGGAAAAACCATTGCGGATGTGCTGGATATGACGGTCGAGGAAGCATTGACCTTCTTTGAACCGGTAGCCAAGATCCGCCATAAGCTGCAGACCTTATACGATGTAGGTCTATCCTATATTAAACTGGGCCAAAGTGCTACAACCTTGTCTGGCGGAGAGGCACAACGTGTCAAACTGGCCAGTGAATTACAGAAAAAAGCAACGGGAAAAACCGTCTTTGTACTGGATGAACCGACCACCGGGTTACATAGCGATGATGTCAATAAACTAATCGACGTTTTACAGAGGCTGGTGGATCACGGGGATACCGTACTGGTGATCGAACACAACCTGGATGTCATCAAGTGCGCGGACTGGATCATCGATATGGGACCGGAAGGTGGCGACGAAGGAGGAACCGTTGTGTGTACGGGAACACCGGAGAAAGTGGCGAAGGTGGAAGAGAGCTTTACCGGACAATATTTGAAACCGATATTAGAACGGGGTAAATCGAAATGAAAGTATTTGTAAAAGACTTAGCGGAAGAATTTGAATGGGAACAGATCGTCGGTGACCAGGAAAGCTTATACAGAGAGGTTGTTCTGGGGGACACCAATCGTCCCGGACTGGAACTGGCGGGGTACCTGCCGGATCCGGCTCCTTCAAGAATCGTGGTTTTAGGGGAAAAGGAAAGTCGCTTTATTGCCGAGTTCATGGATGAAGTGGCACAGCGCCGCTCTTTCGAATATCTGACAAAAAAACAGATTCCATGCATCGTCGTCAGCGAAGGCCTGGAGATTCCGGAGGTATTGATCGAAATTGCGGAACGTAAGAATTTTCCGGTTTTTCGAAGCCATACAAAAACATCCCGTGTCGTCATCGGCATTACGAACTTTTTGGATGAGCGTTTAGCGGAATCCATGATCATTCATGGAGAACTGCTGCGCATTTTCGGTGTCGGTGTATTGATTACGGGAAAATCCGGCATGGGAAAAAGCGAAATTGCCCTGGAATTGATCAAACGAGGCCATCAGCTGATAGCCGATGACCGGGTGGACTGTTATCACATTCACAATACCTTGTTGGGTAGAACACCGGATTTGTTAAAGGGATTTATGGAAATGCGTGGTGTCGGTATTATCAACGTACCACGGATGTTCGGTGCCGGTTCGTATGCCTCCAGTGTGCACATCGGTTTACATATCGTTTTGGAACCCTTTGATGACACAAAAGAATATGACCGTGTTGGAATTGAAGACAAGGAATATACAGATATCTTTGGTATCAAAATCTTAAAGATGCGGATCCCGGTATCCTCCGGACGTCCCATGGCAACCATTATTGAAACCGCGGTGACCAATTATCTTTTGATAAAAAGCGGTATCGATTCGGCCAAAGAGTTTGAGGAGCGTGTCATTGAGAAAATTGAACGGAACCGGATGACAGGAGAAGAAAACGATGAGTGTGTTACCGACCTCTAAGGTCTTTCTGCAGATCGGTCCGTTTCAGGTGACCTGGTATGCGCTCTGTATTCTGACGGGCGCCTTCCTTGCGTATTGGCTCAGCCAGCGAACCATGAAAAGATGGAAATATGCCACCGAGATCCTGGAGGATTACTTGTTTCCGATGTTGTTGTGCGGAATCGTAGGGGCTCGTCTTTATTACGTGCTCTTTCAATGGTCATACTACAGTCAATATCCTTCCGATATCATTGCGGTATGGAAGGGAGGCTTGGCCATTCACGGTGGCTTGATTGCTGGTGTATTGTTCAGCTACTTTTACTTTAAGCGCAGGAAAATCTCCTTTCTACGCATGTTTGACTGTATTATGCCCAACGTATTGATTGCCCAGGCCTTAGGACGCTGGGGAAACTTTGCTAACCAGGAGGCTTTTGGAAATATCGTAGCGGAGAGCTACTTTGATCATTTCCCGGCTTTTATCAAAAAACAGATGTATATTAACGGTGCCTATCGGCAGCCGACATTTTTGTATGAGAGTGCTTTGAACATACTGGGCTTTTTTCTCATTACCATGCTATATCGGAAAAAATGGATGAAGCGGCAGGGGGATGCCGGCTTTGCATACATGATCTGGTATGGCTGTGTGCGTTTCTTTGTGGAAGGCTTTCGGACGGATTCTTTGATGTTAGGACCTTTAAAGATAGCGCAGGTCATTTCCTTAGCAGCTATTCTTTTTGGCATATTGGGTATGTTGGGAATTTGGCATAAGGTATTTCACTGGTATAAAAAGCCAATCATTCTATGCGAAAAGGAAATGGATATAAACATGACTGTGGATGGCAAGGCATCTACCACAGAAGAGATCCTGGACTTCTGTAAAGAGAAAGGAAGGGACAATGTGGTTTATCTGACTGAAACGGAACAAGGGGTACAACGGGCAAAAGAGCTGGCGCTGTATTCAATATCGACGAACCCGGATCTTCATGCTTGTCAGACAGTGACGGAATATACGCATACGATCTTCGATCAGCCAAGGACATGGAATGATCTGAAAATATGGTAAGAAAAAAGGATGTAACCTGACAGGTACATCCTTTATCTTTTACATGGTCGGGACAACAGGATTTGAACCTGCGACCTCTTCGTCCCGAACGAAGCGCACTACCAAGCTGTGCTATGTCCCGGTGAGAGTATAATAGCACGTTCTTAGAAAAAAAGATAGAATTTTTTTATTGAGAAAAGGAATCTATTTTAAGTAAGGATATCCTAACGAAAACGAGGGCATCGAGGTCATATTTTAAAAACACCTTTGATATAATGTGGAAAAAGAAGGAGAATAAATATGGATTTAAAAGGAACAAAAACAGAAAAAAATTTGCAGACTGCTTTTGCGGGAGAATCTCAGGCACGCAACAAGTATACGTATTTTGCTGAAATCGCCAAACAGGAAGGGTTGGATCAGATTGCGGATATCTTTTTGGAAACCGCAAGAAATGAGCAGGAACATGCCCGTTTATGGTTTGATGCGTTAGGTGGTATCGGTAATACTGCAGAAAACTTAAAAGCGGCTGCAGCAGGTGAAAACTACGAATGGACAGAAATGTACAAGGAATTTGCGGACATTGCCCGTGAAGAAGGATTTACGCAAATTGCGTTCAAATTCGATAAGGTGGCTGAAATTGAAAAACACCACGAAGAAAGATATCTGGCATTGTTGGATAATGTAGAAAAGGAAGCTGTGTATGCCAAGGAAGAAGAAACAACGTGGGTATGCAGCATCTGTGGTTTCAAGTACACAGGAGCCAAAGCACCGAAAAAATGTCCGGTATGTGGTTATCCACAGTCTGCTTTCCAACCGGAAGCTAAAAATTATTAATATTCTTTATAAAGAAGGTCGAAAGGCCTTTTTTATTTTGGTAGAATATATGCGTAAAAGAAAAGAGGACAAAGAAATGAAGATTCTTGTAGTAGGAAAAGGTGGCCGGGAACATGCCTTGGCCTTGGCATGTTCGAAATCACCACTTTGTACACAGTTATACAGTGCACCTGGCAACCCGGGGATGGCAGCCATCAGTGAATGTGTCGACATTTCGGACAGTGATGTGGATGCATTGGTGGCCTTTGCGAAACAGGAAGCCATCGATCTGACCGTGGTAGGACCGGAAGCTACGCTGGCACTGGGAATCGTCGATGCTTTTGAAAAAGAGGGGCTGAAGATCTTCGGGCCGACCAAGGCAGCGACACAGGTGGAATCCAGCAAGGACTTTGCCAAGAACATCATGGCAAAATACAACATTCCGACAGCAGCTTATCGGACCTTTGATCAGTATGAAGAAGCAGCTGCTTATGTAAAAGAGCAGGGTGCGCCAATCGTTATCAAAGAAGATGGTTTAAAAGCCGGAAAAGGTGTAACAGTTGCCCAAAGTGAACAGGAAGCACTGGAAGCCTTGAAAATTGCGTTTGCGATCAAGGGCAATAAGGTTGTCATCGAAGAATGTTTAACAGGTTTTGAATTCTCATTGATTTGTTTAGTGAATAAAGATCTTGTCATTCCTTTGGAAGTGGCGCAGGATCATAAACCGGTAAGTGATG
>DGUK01000106.1:21279-30645 GCA_002394635.1 Faecalitalea sp. UBA4312 | reverse complement strand
GAGTTTTATGCAACAGCAGAAGTGACAAGAGAACAGTTGGATACAATGGTTGTACAGCTGAACAAATATTGGACACCTCAAGCAGATGAATGGGAGGATTATGGATTTAATACACCGATGTTCCATCCGCATGTCTACTATCTGTACTTACGAGTAAACGACTAACATTCAAAAAATAAAGTGAACCTCTGACGTTGAACAACGCCGAAGGTTCACTTTTTTTAGAAGATTATCCATTCCTCAGTTCTTTTAAATGATCAGGTATATTTTTCAGAAGATCTTCCGGTTGGAAAGCAGCTGGATCGATCTCTGTGTCAGCACAGGCTGCATGTAAATATACGCCACAGATACTGGCAGATAAAGGATTGCGACATTGACCATAGAGGCCGGTGATCATTCCACATAACATATCTCCGCTGCCACCTTTAGCCAGGGCGCTGTTTGGCTTATGCAGCAAGTACATCGTTTCTCCTTGTGAAACAATTGTAATACTGGATTTCAAGACCAATGTAACGTTTGGATATCGTTGTGAGAAATGTCGGGCAGCACCCAGAGGATCCTGTGCGATCTCTTTTGTGTCGATTTGGAGTACATAGCTCAATTCCCGGATATGCGGGGTGAGTATGGTGTCGGCTTTTCGCTGCAGCCATTCCGGATGATCCCGCATAGCCCAGAAGGCATCGGCATCCAACAAGACAGGCCGGTCTGAAGCCAGCACAGTCTGTACCATAGCAGATATGGTTTCGGTTCTTCCCATTCCGCTTCCGATGGACAGGATATCATAAGAGCGCAAATTGGCAGACAACTGTATCACCGCATCCGGATGAAAAGCTCCGTCTTTATCTTTTCCTATCAGACGCATAGCACAATCCATCTTGCTGGCCAGTATATCGGCAATACTTTCCGGTATCATTAAGGTCAATGTTCCGATTCCACTTAAATAACAAGCTTTTGCGGCCATGGTTATAGCTCCGTGCATAGACCGACTGCCACCGATCATCAGAGCTTTTCCGAATGTCCCTTTATGAGAGAAAGGACTTCGTTCCGGCAGACAGGCAGCCGCAGTCTCTTTAGTGATCAAAGGAACCGGCTGGATCGATCTGTCGTGCGGGATACCAATGTCCAGAACGATGGTTTTGCCACATGTCTTTGGACCTTTCCGGATAAAATGACCGGTTTTGTAGCAATCCAGAGCGATACATAAATCCGTCTGGATAGAACATCCCAGGATATTTCCACTGGTGGCATCCAAACCGCTGGGGATATCGATGGCTATTTTATAAGCCGAAGCCCCATTGACCCATTCTATGATCTGCTGGTAGCTTCCTTTGATATTCCGAGCCAGACCATTACCGAATACAGCGTCGATAATGACTTCACTAAACGCAATCATATCCGGCAGCTTTTCCAGATTGGTACAGATTGGAATATTCATCGCTTCCAAAATGTCATACTGGATCTGTTCACTCTCGGACATGTGTAAGCTGGTCAGAAAAATTTGAGGTTGTATCTGTTTTTGATAGAGAAGCCTGGCAATTGCCATTCCATCTCCGCCGTTGTTACCAGGTCCGCACAGTATTAGGATTCTTTTATCTTTGATATCTTCAAATAAGTAATCAACACATGCCTGGGCTGCATGTTCCATCAATACAATTGAGGGAATATGATAATGCTCTGAAGCTCGTTGATCAATGTCTCTTGCCTGTCGGGCTGTGCATATGTATGGACGCCACATAAGTTTCTCCTGTTTCTGTTGATTTTTTTCTTTTCTTATTGTTAATATACACTAGTACCTAAAAAAATGCTTGCATTTCAAGGGTTTATGTTAGAATAAGTATCAAAAGGGGAGATTGTATGGAAGAACAATCAAGAGTTAAAAAGTCAATCGTCTTGTCCGGACTGGTTGGTACCGGCGGTTTATTTGTGGCAAAGCTGATTGGTATTATTTATGCCATTCCTTTTTCTCATATTCTGGGAAATGTGGACTATATGGGCTTTTACGGACAGGCGTACAATATTTATTCCTATGTGCTGAATGTATTTACAGCCGGCTTTCCGTTTGCGATTGCTACGATGATCGCAAAGTATATGGTATTGAACGATAAGAAGACTGTGCTGATGATCAAGCGTCTTTCTATATCCATGATGGCCCTGATGGGATTTGCGGGGATGGTTCTGATGATGGCATTTTCCGGATTCCTTGCACCGATGATGGTTGCCGGGGATGCTAGGATCATGGCGAATGTATTGCGCATTCTTTCCATAGCCATTTTTCTCGTGCCGATCCTTTCCGGCTTCCGAGGATACTACCAAGGCTTGAAGGAAATGGAAGAATACGCCTTTTCACAGGCTTTCGAACAGATATTCCGGGTCGGCTTTTTATTATCGGCTTCCTGTCTGGCCGTTTATGTGATGGGCATGGAACGGAAATGGGCATTGTATGCCTCAGTGCTGTCAACATCCGTGGCAGCCGTTGCCGGTATCCTGCAGATCCTGCATTTCGATCACAAGAAGAATCCCGAACTGGTAAAACAAGCACAGGATCAGAAATCGACGAAGACCCGCAATGAATTGTTGAAGGAATTGTTTATCCTGGCTGTTCCATATTTGATTTCAGCTTTGTTGGGATACAGTCAGCAGATTTACAATGCGATTCTTTTACCGATGGGACTGAAAATGCATTATCCGTCGGAAACGATGATTTCATCCATTATTTCCGCCACTACGTATGTAGGTGTAAAAATGACGGCGATACCGATGGTACTGGCACCTGGATTTACAGCTGCTATCATTCCGCATATTACCGCTGCGTTGACGGAAAACAACAAGCGTTTGGTCAATAAAAATATTCTGGATTGTCTGAATGTTGTATTGTATATCGGGTTACCGATTTCATTTTGTTTGTTTGCATATGCAGCTCCAATTAATTATACGTTGTTTTATACCGATGACCTGTCAACAAGTACGATGGTTTTACAATGGTTGACGATTGAAGCCATCCTGGGAACCATTGCTCCGGTTGTCAGCAGTCTGATGATGGCATTGAAACTGCAGGGCAAGGTATTGCAACGCCTGGTAATCAACGCAATTATCAAAGGAGTTTTGATGGTTCCATTAACGGTTTTGATGGGATTTGGTGGAGCTGTGATTGCTTCCTTGATTGCGGACGGTTATCTGATTTTGTCCAATCTTCGTCAAATTAAGATCCATTACCGGGTCTCTTTCACAAAAGTGCTCCACGTAACAGCTCGTATTCTTGTCGGCCTGATTGGTCTATGGGCATGTTCAATGATACTAACGTTGATCGGATTGAACGGTGCATCCGGATCGACCCTTGTTGCGTTTATAAAAATGTGCTGCAACGGGTTGATCAGCGTCATTGTGTATCTGGTAATCACTGTATTCCTGAAAGTACCGGAAGATGTATTTTATGTACGTATCGGCAGACCGAAGAAGGGATAAATTATGTATGATGTAATTGTGATTGGGGCAGGCCATGCAGGCATAGAAGCAGCGATGGCCAGTGCTCGTATGAATAAAAAGACGGCTTTGTTTACCATATCCATTGATATGGCTGGGTCAATGCCATGTAATCCAAGCGTAGGCGGACCAGCCAAAGGAATCGTTGTACGGGAAATCGATGCATTGGGAGGGTTGATGCCCATTGCGGCGGACCGAACGGCTTTACAGTTTAAGATGCTTAATACCACAAAGGGACCAGGGGTCTGGTCATTGCGTGTACAAAGCGATAAAATGGCTTATAAACGATTTATAAAAAAAGTGCTTCTGCACACCGAAAATCTTACTGTCGTTGAAAAAGCAGTAGCTGAAGTATGCGTGAAAGAACAAAAAGTGACAGGGATCCTGTGTACAGACGGGACCAAATATGATGCGAAGGCAGTCATTCTTACTTCCGGAACGTATATGTCCAGTTCAGTTCTGCGAGGGCATACAGCCGTTAAATCCGGTCCGGAAGAGCAACCGACTGTTGATACTTTATCAGAAAGCTTGCGTAAAGCCGGCATCCGCACCTTTCGCTTAAAGACAGGAACTCCTCCTAGAGTACTGACGGAATCGATTGATTTTACACAGTCCACAGTCCAACCAGGTACGCCATCCTTTCTGCGTTTCAGCGAGACAACAACACCGGATCAGGTGCTGCCTTTTGAACAGCAGGAGGTCTGCCATCTGATTTATACAACGCCGAAGACACATGAGATCATTCGCCAACATATCCACGATTCTGCTATGTATTCCGGCTTGGTCAAGGGCGTCGGCCCTCGGTATTGCCCGAGTATTGAAGACAAGCTGGTTCGCTTTTCCGATAAACCAAGGCACCAGCTGTTCTTAGAACCTGAATCGCTGGAAATGGATACGACCTATATACAGGGATTCTCTTCCTCTATGCCGGTGGAGGTACAGGAACAAATGGTTCATTCTTTACCGGGACTGGAGAATTGTGTCATCAAAAAATATGCGTACGCAATCGAGTACGATGCCATTGATCCTTTACAGATGAAGCCCTCCATGGAAAACAAAATCGTAGAGAATCTGTTTACAGCCGGCCAGGTGAACGGAACCAGCGGCTATGAAGAAGCTGCCGGACAAGGATTGATGGCCGGCATCAATGCAGCTTTGAAACTGGATGAAAAAGAACCGTTTATTCTACGTAGAGATCAAGCATACATAGGAGTCATGATCGATGACCTTTGTACCAAAGGGACAAAAGAACCATACCGTTTGTTAACGTCACGAGCTGAGTATCGGCTTTTGCTGCGACATGATAATGCCGACCAAAGGCTATTGGAAATCGGATACAAGATCGGAGCGGTATCTCAGGCACGTTATGATCAATATTGCCAGAAGATGGAGCAGCTGCGACAGGCAGCCGAAGAGCTGCAGCAGGTGCATATTAAGCCACAGGATGGAATCAATACATATTTACAATCTTTGGGCTTTGCACCATTGGTACGTGGATGCAGTGTCATGGATCTTCTGCGTCGTCCAAAGGTGACAATCGAAGGACTTCGTCCATTTATCGATAAAAACTATGATCCTTCTGTAGAAAAACAGATAGAGATCGAAGTGAAATATGAGGGATATATCAAAAAAGCCAAACGGGATGCAGAGCATCTGGCACAAATGGATGCGGTGCGTTTACCAAAGGATATTGATTATATTCATTTTGATAACTTATCTTTGGAAGCCAGACAAAAGCTGGATCAGATCCGACCAGAGACATTAGGGCAGGCCAGCCGGATATCCGGGATCAATCCCAGTGATATAGCGATACTGGCTATGCGTGTACGCTCATAACGAAAAGGAGGAATATGGCCAAGAACAAAAAGAAAACCTCGAAAAAACGGCGACATACATTTTTTTATCTCTTTCTTGTCATTGTTTCCGGTGTTCTGATTTGGGCTGGAATCCAGGAGTTAAAAACGACATTCGATCTGCATATCAGTATTCGGGAGACAGAGGAAAAGAACAAGGAGCTTAAAAAAGAGAAAAAGGAGCTGGAAGCTAAGAAAAAGAATCTTTCCGATCCGGATTATATTGAATATATAGCCCGGGGAAAATATTTGGTTACCAAGGAGGGAGAACAGGTCTTCAAGTTTCCTAGTACAGAGGAATAAGCAAAAAAATGGATTTTTTCCATTTTTTTTATCCGTTTTAAGGATTTATTCACTTAAAACTGTCAATCTATAGATAGTAGGTTATTAGGAGGAAGGTTCTATGAAAATAATGTTTGACTTTGATGCGTCTGTGGCAGAGCAGATTATTAAAGAAAGAGGAATGATCTGTCAGTCCTTTGATGGACAGGATGTATATATAGAAAGGGATATCCGGAATTCATTGAATGTGAAAGAACAAATAGGGATATATCATACATTAAAGGATGCGGGAAAGTCGAAACATCTGTATAGAAGCGGAGATCTGGAAGTAAACTGTGCGGATCGTACAATGAAGAAAAACGACGTAGTAATACATATATCGGCGCAGGAAACATATCTTCTTGATTTGTTGATGACCAATCCACATCGCGTATTGACCAGACCGGTGCTGATTGAATACCTGGAGGGTTACACAAAGCATCTGATACAGGATAATACGCTGACTGTTCACATGTCCAATGTGAAAAAATTGGTTGGATCCTACCAAGGGAAACCATATATCGAGACAAAAAGACAGCTGGGGTATTATTGGACAATGGATGTCCAAAAAGGTCAATAATTAATTTCTACTTCCAATTTGTTATTACTTTTAGTATAATAACGTAGTTTGGAGGAAAAGATATGAACGGATTTGAGTCAGAAAAGGTGTTCGTAGAGCGGTTTAAAGAAACTGCTTCACAGATGTTTGGCCGTGACTTTGAAGAAACGAAGAATATCGAAAGATACTTAGCATTGGGAACGATGGTACGTGACTATGCGAATATGAATTGGAAGGAATCAAAGAACGCCGTAAAAAAACACCAGACAAAACAATTGTACTATTTTTCAATGGAATTCTTGATGGGACGTTTATTGACCAACAACTTGATGAACCTCGGAGTATATGATGTTGTTAAATCCGGTCTGGAATCACTGGACATGGATATCAACGAGTTGGAGAAAATGGAAAGCGATGCAGGATTAGGAAATGGTGGTCTGGGACGACTGGCTGCTTGCTTCATGGATTCATTGGCTTCTTTGGATCTGTGTGGACATGGAAACTGTATCCGTTATCGTTATGGATTGTTTAAACAGAAGATTGAAAATAACGAACAGGTGGAAATGCTGGATCATTGGATGAAATACGGAAACGTATGGGAAGTATGGAAACCTTATCACACGATGAAAGTTCGTTTTGGAGGATATGTTGACGGATTTGTCAATGATCATGGAAAATTTGTGACATACCATCACCCGGATTTTGTCGTATCTGCTGTACCATATGATGAACCAATCATCGGTTATCATACTAAGACGACAAATACCTTGCGTTTATGGGATGCTACAGTGGATGAAGACACGGCACCGACCAAGGAAACAAGTAAATATCTGAACGATGTTATGGCTTTGACCAATAATGTATATCCGGATGATTCAACGATTGAAGGAAAGGAACTGCGTTTAAAGCAGGAGTACTTCTTTGTTGCTGCCGGACTGGCTCAGATCATTGAAACGCATTTGCGTGCGTATCCGTCTCTGGATAATTTAGGGGATAAAGTAGCTATTCAGTTGAATGATACACATCCTGTATTGGTTATTCCAGAATTACTTCGTATCCTGATGGATGATTATGACTATGAATGGGATCAGGCCTGGGAGATTGTCAAGAAAACCGTAGCCTATACAAATCATACGGTTATGTCGGAAGCTTTAGAAAAATGGCCGATTGCCACAGTTCAGAAATTATTACCTAGAATATATATGATCATTGAAGAAATTGAGCATCGTTTTAAGTTCTTTGTGGATCATTTAGGTTTATGCAACATTTATCCGAATGTAGCTATTTTACGTGATGGAAACGTGCATATGGCGCATCTGGCCATTGTAGGAAGTCACAGCGTTAACGGTGTGGCTGCTATTCATTCAAAGATTCTGGTCGATGATGTATTTAAAGATTTTGCACAGATTTATCCAGAGCGTTTTAACAACAAAACAAACGGTATTACACATCGTAGATGGCTGATGTACTCCAATCCTCAGTTGACAAAACTGCTGGAAGAAACCATTGGAAATGAGTTTAAAAGCCATCCGGAAAAGCTGGAAGATCTGATGGATTATATCGATGATCCGATTGTACAAGATCGTTTTATGCAGGTAAAAAGAGAAAGAAAGCATATCTTGGCTAAGTACGTCAAGGATACATTGGGTATCGATGTCAATGTCGATTCGATCTTTGACTGCCAGGCAAAACGTTTGCATGCTTATAAGAGACAGCTTTTGAATATCTTTGCGGTAATGCATCTGTACATGCGTATGAAAAAGGATCCGAATTTCCGTATTTATCCGAGAACATTCTTCTTCTCTGCGAAAGCGGCACCAAGCTATGAATTAGCCAAAGAGATCATCAAGCTGATCAATATCGTAGCTGAAAAAGTCAATGCCGATCCGGAGACCAATGAACTCTTAAAAGTGGTATTTATTCCGAATTATTCCGTATCTGTTGCAGAAATTCTGCTGAATGCTGCGGATGTCAGTGAACAAATCTCTACAGCCGGTAAGGAAGCCAGTGGTACCGGAAACATGAAGTATATGATGAATGGTGCCTTGACGTTGGGAACTCTGGATGGAGCCAACGTGGAAATTGTCGAACAGGTTGGTGAAGAAAATGCTCAGATCTTCGGTCTGCGTGTGGAAGATATCAACTGGATCAAACACGAAAACTCTTACAGCTCATGGAATTATTACAGCGAACACGAAAACATTCGTGAAGTCGTGGATTCCCTGCGTAATGGATACTGGTCCAACAATATGGATGAATTCCGTCTGATCTACAATGACTTAATGACGAAGAACGATGAATTCTTCGTGATGGCGGACTTCAATTCATATTTGGATGCCCAGGGAAAGGTGGAAGCACGTTATCGTGATACACATAAATGGGCTCGGACTATGTTGATCAATATTGCGAAGTCAGGATACTTCTCCAGTGACCGTACGATTCTTGAATACAGTCGGGATATCTGGCATCTTGATCGAATTCAATTTGATAACTAAATTTAATGACTAAGACTTATCTGACGTAGAGCAGATAAGTCTTTTTTGGGTCAAGGGCAATACTAGACCTTTTATGGTTTTTAGGGTAAAATAAAGATTGAATTGATGGGAGGTATTCCATGAAAAAAGCAGCAAAGAAAACAATGGCATCGATTCTTTTGTCAACCGGCTTAGCGATGAACGGACTGACGGTCGGTATCTTGGCAGATGAGACAGAAGATCCAATGATGCCTTATACACCGATAACGACAATGACGGATCCCCAGGCGTTTATAGATATGTATTTAAGCCGAACTGTTTATGATACAGTATACGGAACATCGTATCTGCAGATCATTCAGGTTGTCGATGAAACCAATTATGCTTTGATCCTGTCCGGAAAGAGTGTATATGATACATACACATACGACGTACAGGTCATGATTGATAATGCGGTTTATTATCAGACCGGCAAGACATATAGTGCCTATGTTTACGAAGCACAGATGATCCAGAATCAGGTATTGGCGGAAACGCAGCAACCGGAGAATACAGCACAACCGGCTCCTGAAGAAAACACGGAAGTAACAACGGAACCGGAAACCCAGGCACAGGAACAGCCGGAAGTGAAGACGGAACCGGAAACTCCGGTACTGGAACAACCGGAAGAAAAAGAAGA
>DGUK01000106.1:0-21216 GCA_002394635.1 Faecalitalea sp. UBA4312 | reverse complement strand
ATCTCAGAAAAAGAAGAGAGCTCGGAAAAGCAAGAGAGCGTACCCGAGGTAAAAGCGGAACAGAAAAAAGAGAAGTCTGAAGAAGAATCTGAATTAGCCGAACCGGAAGAAAAAGTTGAAGTCGAGCAGCCGGCAGAAAAAACGGCAACCGGATTGAGCGGCAGCGCTTCTTACCAGGGCGTACGCGTGGATGTCAGCGCACCGGCGGATGCATTTGAAGAAGGAACCACATTGACGATTACACCGATGGTCGGGCCTTCGATTGACAATGCGGTTAAAAATGCGACGGGGCGAAAAGATGATACAGGAACGATCGGATTTGAAATTACTTTCTATGACAAAGAAGGAAAAGAAGTACAGCCGGCCAAAGAAGTACAGGTGACCTTTACAGTGGAGGCCGAGACACCGATCCTGGCGAAAAATTCTACGTTATTACAGATTTATCATATGGAGACACCGGCCAGTGCGGCGCAGGCTGTCAGTTCCCCGGTATCCATTGATCCGAATACAGGCAGTGCCGTTACTGTGCAGGTAAACAGCTTCTCGTTATATGTAGTGGATACTGTAGAGCAGGCGGTACTGGAACAACCGTTGGCTAACCATGCTCCGGCACAACCACAGAACGAACAAGTGGAAGCCAAAAAGACACAAAAGAGTTCAACGGCGCAAGAATTCGTGGATGAAAATTTGACGGATGGCAGCGGAAACGTATATAGTTCTGCCAACGCTTCAAACTACATCCGCATTATGAATGCGGCTACAGCCTGGAACGCTTTAACGACAGTGGAAAGGGCACAGGTCAACTCCATTCTGACACAAGATGTCAACAAGACATATAACCACTTACTATATGAAGCCAAACAAATCTATTATGGTGGTAATGTACAGACCGGTGTATCCACCAGTGAAGCGATGTATACAATCCTGATGGGCGCATCTGTTATCGGACTGATTGCGGTTATGGATGACAAGAGACGGATGGCAACACAAGCATAAAGGGCATAAGCCCTTTTTTTATAACAGGTTTTTTTGTATAATAAAGCGAGAAAGGTTTGTCAAAATGAGTAAAAAATACAGTTTTAAAGATCTTACACACGCTTATTTTTTAGAGAAGTCAAAGCTGTATAGAGCAGGAGGCTATCGTGCTGCCCAGCCGTTAACACGAAATGTATCCGACTATACTTCACACTTCTTTGCGTTTTTAATAGATATAAATGTTTGTTTATTACCGGTTTATATTTGGGTGATCGAATTTCTTCTGATTATATGCGGATTGATTCCACCTAACTTTTTTGACTTGTTGTTCTATATCATGTTTGCCCTGTTGTTTGTGGTCAGTGTCATCGGTTTAGGCTTTTTTACTGTCTATACAAAAGGACAATCGTTTGGGCATGTTTTTACGGATCTGAAGATTGTTCGGATGGATAAAAGGGAAGTCCCTCCGTTAACTTTAATTCTTCATCAGGCCTTGGGGGTCGGTATCCCGATTATGGTCATCGGCTACTTCTTTAAAACGCCTGGTTTGATCTTATGGTGGTTAGCTAACGGATTGTGTGTATTGATCACACCGTATCAGCAATCCATTGTGGATCTGATCTTCCATACGATGACTGTGCGGGAACCATTGGAAGAGGATATTCAATTTGATCCGGAGATCCTACCGATTTCTTCCAAACCGAAACCGGAAACCATTCCGCAATCAGTAAAAACCACAGAGGTTTGCCCAATCGATCTTCATATCTTATCGCGATACAGCGAAGATGGATATTACGATGTAGAAGATTTATTCAAGCAGGCCAAGGAAGCGGGAATGGAAATCATTTCCATTACCGATAAGAACTGTGCACGCGCCAATGCGGCAGCTGTTCGTTTTGCTCCGCTTTATGATATTCAATATATACCGGGTGTGGAAATTGATACACAATATGGGGATATCCGTGTTCGTGTGCTGGGCTATTATATTGACTGGAACAAGGATATTTTCGAATCCATTGAAGCAGAATCCTTACGTCGAGAGAAAGCAATCTCGCTGGAAAGAGTTCGCCTGTTCGAAGATTATTGTGGTATAGAAATTGATACAGAGTCTCTGTTATCCAAATCGCGATTCCAGACGATTACACCATATGATATTACAACGATGGTCTTTAATAACCGTAGAGTCCGGGAGCTTTCCTTTGTCAAGAAATATCTAAAAGAATATTCGGACGAAAAGATTGCCAGAGAACACTTTATGAAGGATGTATTCGGCCAGCAGGGGCCTTGTTATGTACCATATGAATATCCTTCCGTAAAGGATATGATCGATGCTATCCACGATGCCGACGGTATTGCGGTATTGTCCAGCTGGAACTTAGATCATGTATCCGATCAGGAAATTGAAGAGATGATGCAGTTTGGCTTTGATGGCATTGAATGTTTCTCTCCAAAGCTGCATGAAGAAACGACGACATCCTTGTTAAAGATCGTCAAAGCACATCGTTTATTTGTGACCTGCGGCAGTATTTACCGTGGACCGAATAAACCGAAATTCAAACTAGGAGATACTAGATGTCCTGAAAAAGCGTTGTCTTTAGTCCGCATTATGACGAAAGCAGCACAATAAGGATGCTTGAGATTCTATACAAATCAAGGTATAATACATGTACATATGCAATGAAGAGTAGAGTATTTTCTGCCCCTGTTCAAAGAGAGCGAATGTTGGTGAGATTTCGTAATAAGACAGAAAAGAACATGGACTTGGAGCTTTCTTTTCGAGACACAGTTTAGGAAAGAACGTACATCGGCGTTAACGATTTGAGGTGCATGATGCACGAACTAAGGTGGTACCACGAGCTTTCGTCCTTGGATGGAAGCTTTTTTATTTAGGAGGACAGAGTATGTGTGAACAATGTAAGAAAGAACCGTTTTATCTGACAACGGCCATTGCGTATACATCCGGAAGACCGCATATCGGAAATACGTATGAAATTATTTTAAGTGATGCGATTGCCCGTTATAAACGGGCACAGGGCTATGATGTTTTTTTCCAGACAGGAACTGATGAGCATGGCCAGAAAATCGAAGAAAAAGCAGCTGCTGAAGGCGTGACACCGAAGGAGTTTGTTGATAGAGTGGCCGGAATGATCCAGAAAAACTGGGATCTGATGAATGTCAGCTACGATAAGTTTATCCGTACAACGGATACCTATCACGAAAAACAAATCCAGAAGATCTTTAAAAAATTATACGAACAAGGGGATATCTACAAATCCGTTTACGAAGGATTGTATTGTACACCGTGTGAATCATTCTGGACAGAAAGCCAGCTGGTAGACGGATGTTGTCCGGATTGTGGACGTCCGGTTAAAAAGGCCAGTGAAGAAGCTTATTTTTTCCGGCTGAGCAAATATGCAGATCGTCTGATTGAATATTATGACACACATCCGACTTTTATTCAGCCACAGTCACGTAAAAATGAAATGATCAATAACTTTATCAAACCAGGTCTGCAGGACTTATGTGTGTCACGTACAAGTTTTACTTGGGGGATCCCGGTAGACTTTGATCCGAAACATGTCGTCTATGTATGGATCGATGCTCTTTCTAACTACATCACCGGTCTTGGCTATGATGTGGATGGCAATCATGATCCGAAGTATAAAAAATACTGGCCGGCAGATATTCACGTTATCGGGAAAGACATCGTGCGTTTCCATACGATTTACTGGCCGATCATGCTGATGGCATTAGGAGAACCATTGCCAAAGAAGGTGTTTGGTCATCCATGGTTACTGATCGGCGAAGGCAAGATGAGCAAGTCCAAGGGAAATGTAATCTACGCTGAAGACTTAGTACATTACTTTGGCGTGGATGCCGTGCGTTACTTCTGTCTGCATGAAATGCCGTTTGCACAGGATGGAACCATTACCTGGGAACTGATGATCGAACGTATCAATTCCGATCTAGCCAATATCCTGGGCAACCTGGTAAACCGCACCATTTCCATGAGCAATAAATATTTCCAAGGAGAAGTATACAATCCGGGAGTCAGCGAACCGGTGGATGAAGAATTGATTGCACTGGCTTTGGATACGCCGAAACGTGTAGAAAAACTGATGGAAGATGTGCATGTAGGAGATGCACTGGATGAAATCTTTGTGTTGTTAAAACGATGCAACAAATATATTGATGAAACGATGCCTTGGAAACTGGCCAAGGAAGAAGATAAAAAGGATCGTCTGGCAACGGTATTATACAATCTGCTGGAGAGCATCCGTTTTGCAGCTGTATTACTGCAGTCCTTCATTCCGGAAACAGCGGACAAGATCCTGGAACAGCTGCAGACAGAAACAAAATCGCTGGAATCTCTGGAAACATTCGGAAATCTGGGTTCGCAAAAGGTTGTAAAAAAACCTACGATCTTATTTGCTCGTATCGATGAAAAAGAAATGCTGGAAAAGATCCATACAGAATTGAATGCACCGAAAGAGCAGCCAAAAGAAGAAAAGAAAGCAGAAACGCCTCAGATTACGATCGATGATTTTGCAAAGGTAGAGATGAAGGTAGGTACGATCGTTTCCTGCGAAAAACATCCGAAAGCCGATCGTTTACTGGTTGAACAGATTGATCTCGGAGATGAGGTACGTCAGATTGTCAGCGGCATCGCAAAATACTACAAACCGGAAGATATCGTTGGTAAAAAGGTGATTGTTGTAACAAACCTGAAACCGGTGCAGTTACGCGGGGTCGAATCCAACGGTATGGTGTTATGCGCCCTCGGAGATAAGGATCTCAGTTTGACAGGTATTGATAAAGATTTGCCAAACGGAACCATTGTTCGATGACACCGGAGCAGCAGGTTATATATCGGCAGTTGCAGCTAGCCGGGCTAGGTCTGGTTATCTTGTTGTTTGGGATCTTCTCACATGCAACACGATTCGTGTGGATCGGTTTGGGATTCATGATCTTTGGTTTGTTGCGGACACTGTTTATTTACAAAGTATTAAAAAAAGGAAAGGAACCTGATTAAAAAGCAGGTTCCTTTTTATATGTCATTATTGTTAAATATAAAAATGTATGATAAATAGATGATAAAGCGAGAAAAGAGGACAAATCATGAGACCAAGGGATTTAACGAAAAGAGAAAATCAAATTATGGAGATTCTATGGAATGCAGGAATCCCTTTATCTGCTAATGAGATCAAGAAACGATCGGAAGATGATATTAGTATTTATACAGTACAGCAGGTGTTACAACGACTTATGAAAAGAGAGTATATAAAGGTATCCGGGTATGGATTTACCAAAAATGCGATTACGCGAACCTATGCTCCTGTTTTAACCCAGGCAGAATATATCCGATCATTTGTAGGAAAGAAAACTTGTATGGATTTCATAAAAAATTATATACAAGAAGAATCCGATATGGATACAATCCAAGAGCTAGAGGATACTTTGAGATCTAAAAGAGAACAACTGCTCGACCGATCCTGTTAAACGAAACTCTTTATAAAGCGTAACACTATAGTTTTTTTTGATTAAACATTGTAAAAAATAACAATGATCAGTAAAATATAAATACATATTAGGCTGAAACAGGGAAAGGAGATTTTATGAAAAAGGCAGTTTGGGCCGGTATAGCTGTAAATTTTCTGCTGGCTGCTGCAATCAATATTATATATTTTAATCAACAAATCAATTTACTGCTTATTGGAGTCGGCCGGGAGGAAAATATAAAAAGTCCGGTTTGGGTATTTGCGATTTTTATTTTAGGAACAGCTCTTGCGTTGTGTGTAAATCACATCCGTGCCCAAGAGATCATCACCGATGAAGGTATCTATTTTTTTAAGATTAAGATGCCTGTCTATATTTGCATGGAAAAACGTGGGGAGCTATCCAGGTATATTCAAAACTATTATCATCTGTTTGCCATCCTAATGAATATCAGTGTTTTTTATCAAATGATCTGTGTGTTATTTCAAGAAAAATTCCTAGGTAATATGGTGGGGAACGTTGTCATTCTTTTGCTATTGTCTGGTCTGGTGGTCTTGTTGTACCACATTATCACAATGGCTGCCCAAAGCTTAAAAAATCAAGGGAAATAAAGGTCTGTATATAAATATTCAGACCTTTTAATATAAAGTCAGATAACTTAATGAATTTGTCTGATTTACAAAAAAAGTTTTTTTGTTTATAATATGCTTACATTATCAAGAGATGGGGTAGAGGGCTAGCTCAATCATCCCACACCAACCTGGCAGAGGCATTTGTCAAGGTGGTCCTACTAGCAGGGATAAGAAGTATATACGAATGTAACATACTTCTTAGGTATGTTTTTTTATTGTACGAGGAGGAAAAGAATGAAAAACTATATCTTCACCAGTGAAAGTGTTACGGAAGGACATCCGGATAAAGTCTGTGATATGATAGCGGATGCAATCCTGGATGCTGCATTGGAACAGGATCCATATTCCCACATGGCTGTGGAAGCTACCATTAAAGATGATTTTGTGCTTGTCTACGGAGAAGCCAATACCAAAGCGAAAATTGATTATGAGGCCATTGCATTAGATACAATTCGTAAGATTGGATATACAGAAGAGTATCATGTTCATACAGTCGTCAACCAACAAAGCCCGGAAATAAATCAAGCTGTGGCAAAGAATGATGCCATTGGTGCCGGCGATCAAGGGATCATGTTTGGCTATGCATGTGATGAAAGCGATGAATATATGCCGTTACCGATTTACTATGCACACCTGCTGGCCCGTCAGTTGACTAAGGTTCGTCGTGCTCATCCGGATATTCTGAAACCGGATGGAAAGACGCAGGTTTCTGTAGAATATGTCAATGATGAAGTGAAGCGTATTGATACCATTGTTATATCGACGCAGCATGCAAAGGATGTTACTCAGGAACAAGTTCGTCAACTGGTGATGGATGAAGTTATTGTTCCTGCACTAGATCCGGCTTTACTGGATGAGAATACAAAATATCTGATCAATCCGTCAGGGAGCTTCGTGGTTGGTGGTTCTTTCGGGGATTCCGGAACAACGGGCCGTAAGATCGTCTGCGATACCTATGGGGGCAGAGGACATATCGGTGGCGGCTGTTTCTCCAGCAAAGACCCGACAAAGGTAGACCGCAGTGCGGCTTATTATGCCCGTTATGTTGCAAAATCCGTAGTTGCCAACAAACTGGCCAGAAAAGCGGAAGTGCAGGTTGCGTATGCGATTGGAAAGGAAGAACCTGTTTCTTTATGCATTGATACATTTGGCACAGGTGTTATAGAGGACGAAGAAATCTTGAAAAAGATTGAAGAAAACTTTGATTTCCGTGTCGGGAATATTTTAAAAGAACTGGATCTGCGTCGCCCGATCTATCGAAAAACAAGCTGCTATGGTCATTTTGGAGACCCTCAGTTCCCTTGGGAAAAGATTAAGGAAATGAAATAGTATCTGTAAGGATACTATTCTTTTATGAGTGTTTTAGTTGAAAGTTAGTATAATTTCTCGCATAATATAAAAGTATTAGTTGGAGTAAATCAAATGAAGATAAGAGTTTTGACAGACAGTGGTGGATTGATGTCACAACAGCAGGCCCACCAATACGATATTGATTATCTGCCTTTGCAGGTAACAATTGGTGAAAAGACATATATGGATGGGATCGATCTGAGTACTGCCGTATTATATGATGAAATTGAAAAAGGGCTGATGCCTCAAACGAGCCAGCCACCAATGGGATTTGTCGAGGAATTGTTTGATTCCTATAATGAGCAAGGGGTTACTGATGTAATTCTGATCACATTGTCCAGTGGATTGTCAGGCACTAACAACAATGTCTACCTATGTGGTATGCGTCATGATATTAAGGTGCATACTCTAGATATTTATTCGACCTTGGGAATGGAAAAGTTTATGGCTTTGTTTGCGAAAGAGCTTGTTGATCAGGAGGTGGATCCGGAAGAAATTATCCGGCGTTTGAAAGTATGTGTGGAGTATTCTGCCGGATACCTGATCGTAGAGGACCTGGATCATTTATGCCGGGGAGGTCGTTTAACACCTATGGCAGCAAAATTGGGTGGTATGTTGAAAATTAAACCAATTTTAGAGGTATCGAAGCGGACAGAAGGACGTGTAGATATTTATGAAAAAGTACGTACAATGTCTAAAGCTGTCAAAAAGGCCTGCAAGATCATTACTGGTAATGAGTATATCAATGCCCAGGATTATTTGATCGTGTTGATGGATTCAAGAGCGCCGGAAAACGCACAAATTGCAGAAGAAACATTGAGGAAAGCTTTCCCGGACATTGAAATTGTCCGTGATGATATCTGTGCTGTCATAGCTGCACATACCGGTTTAAAGGCGGTCGGTATACAGTTTGTACGGAAAGCAGAAGGTATTAAATAATTGTCAGGAGGTACGAAATGTATCGTATTGGATTTGATATAGGAAGTACGACCATTAAGGCAGTAGTATTAGATGAAAACAATCATATCTGTTATCGCAGCTATGAAAGGCATAAAGCACAAGTGCGTCAAAAAGCACTGGATAAAATCAAAGAATTAAGGAAGTATACAAAAGAACCCTTTACTTTTGCGATAAGCGGATCAGGAGCCATTGGTGTTTGTGAACAATCAGGGCTCCCTTTTGTACAAGAGGTCTTTGCCAGCGCAATGGCGACCAAAGAACTCTATCCGGAAACCGATGTAGCGATTGAGCTAGGTGGTGAGGATGCCAAGATCCTGTTTTTTAAAGGCAGCATCGAACAGCGAATGAATTCACAGTGCGCCGGGGGGACCGGAGCATTTATTGACCAGATGGCTCAGCTTTTGGATATGAGTCTCGAAGAAATGAATGAAGCCAGCCAGCATTACCATCGGATCTATCCGATTGCTTCCCGTTGCGGTGTTTTCGCAAAATCAGATATTCAACCTCTGATCAACCAGGGTGTGGATAAAGCCGACTTATGTGTCAGTATTTTTCAGGCTGTCGTCGGACAAACGGTTACATCTCTGGCACAGGGGCATAAAATTGAAGGCAATGTTTTGTTTTTGGGTGGTCCATTATACTTTTTATCCGGATTACGTCAGCGTTTTCAGGAAACCTTGCATTTAAGAGATGATCAGGTAAACTGTCCGGACACGGCTATTCATTATGTCGCTTTAGGGACTGCTTATTGTTCAGAAAAGGTGTATACGCGCAATGAGCTGGAGGACATTCTGGAAAAGCTGGTCAACACACCAATGCAGTTGGATGAATCCGAGCCTTTGTTTGAAACCGAAGAAGACTATGAGGCCTTTGTGGCCAGACATAGATCCCATGATGTGAAATATGCAAAGCTTTCTGATTATACAGGAAAAGCGTATCTGGGAATAGACAGTGGGTCTACCACGACGAAGCTGGCTTTGATTACGGAAGATGGAAGACTGCTTTTTGATTCTTATTCTTCTAATAAAGGTAATCCGCTGGATGTCGTTTTAGAGGATCTAAAGTCCATTTATGATCAAAATCCGGGTATCCGTATTTTTGGTGCCTATGCGACCGGTTATGGCGAAGAGTTAATGCGTCATGCCTTCCATCTAGATGGTGGCGTTGTAGAAACATTAGCACATTATACAGCTGCTAAACGCTTTAATCCGCAGGTGGATTATATACTGGATATCGGTGGACAGGATATTAAGTGTTTTAAGATCCGACAAGGACATATTGATGACATTGTATTGAACGAAGCTTGTTCATCTGGATGTGGTTCGTTCATTGAGACATTTGCTAATTCTCTGGGATATGATTCAGTTGAATTTGCCAAATTAGGCCTTCGTTCTAAACATCCTGTAGACTTAGGAACCCGTTGTACTGTATTTATGAACTCCGGTGTGAAACAAGCCCAGAAAAACGGGGCAACGGTAGAAGATATTTCGGCCGGTTTATGTCGTTCTGTCGTTCGGAATGCTTTGTATAAGGTCATTCGTACCACCAATAAAAACGATATCGGAAAACATATAGTCGTACAAGGCGGTACCTTTCAGAACGATGCCGTATTACGCTCATTTGAACAGGAGCTTGGATATCAGGTCATCCGACCAAGCATCGCTCATTTGATGGGAGCTTATGGAGCTGCCTTATATGCTAAAAAACTACATCGTACGCCAAGTGCGATCCTAAATAAGGAACAATTGGACGCATTTACGCATAAGTCACAAAGTGTAGCCTGTCAGGGATGTACCAACCATTGTTCATTGACAATCAATACATTCTCAGATGGAACCCGTCTGATTGCCGGTAATAAATGTGACAAACCAGTGAAGCTGAAAAAACAGGTAGAGCCATTACCGGATATGTATAAATATAAAATGAAATTGCTGGAAGAAGAGCAAAAGCGGTTTAAGCATACAAAGAAGATCGGGATGCCGTTTGTATTGAATAATTATGATCTGCTGCCATTCTGGGGCCGATTCTTTGATTGTCTTGGCTATGAAGTTGTATGGAGCAAACCAAGCACTATTCAGACATATGTGCGGGGACAGCAGACGATCCCGAGCGATACAGCCTGCTATCCGGCTAAAGTAGTTCATGGGCATATTCAGCAGCTGATGGATGATGGCATTAAGGAAATCTTTTATCCATGTATGACTTATAATATCGATGAAAACCAGTCTGACAATCATTATAATTGTCCAATCGTCGCTTATTATCCGCAGGTGATCGAAAGTAATATGGACCTGCTATCCATTCATTTCATCTCACCCTTCTTAAGCTTTGATGATGAAAAAACATTTGCCAGGGCTGTCAAGATGCACTTTGAAAGAGCTGGGATCGAATGGAAGACCAAGGATATCCGCATTGCGATGCGGGCAGGTATTAACGCATATAACGATTTTATGGAACGATTGCATGTTTATCATGATCAATGTGTACAATACGCAAGGATCCATCATCATCCGATAGCGGTGCTTTGTGGTCGACCATATCATCTGGATCCATTGATCAACCACCAGATCAATCAGTTGTTGACTTCTCTTGGATTTGTGGTTGTCAGTGAGGAAAGTGTGCCGAAACAAAAACCACATCGTGTTAATGTGTTAAATCAGTGGACATACCATGCACGTCTATATCAAGCTGCACACTATGTCTGCAAACACGATGACATGCATTTGATCCAGCTAGTCAGCTTTGGATGTGGTCTGGATGCAGTCACGACCGATGAAGTCAAACAGATTTTAAAGAGGTCCGATAAATTCTATACGCAAATAAAAATAGATGAGATTGATAACCTTGGTGCAGTACGGATCCGTCTGCGTTCTTTGAAAGGAGCAATCGAAGAAAAAGAGGAAGGATTAAAACGGGAGGGGAAATATGTATACTAAATTTTCACCGGAAATGAAAGATACACATCTGATCCTGGTTCCCAGCATGCTTCCGATCCATTTTAAATTCATTGTTCCCGTTTTTGAAATGAGCGGATATAAGTTAGAGGTGCTACAGACAGATAATGATAACATTCGTCAGGAAGGGCTGGCACATGTTCACAATGATATGTGCTATCCGGCTCTATTGACAATTGGTCAGTTTATGGATGCACTCAAAAGTGGTAAATATGATCTTCATCATGTCGTGCTGGCTATGACCCAGACAGCCGGTGGCTGTCGGGCCAGTAATTATTTGTCCCTGATGCGAAAGGCCCTGGAGCAGGAGAACTGGGAGTTTATTCCTTGTTTGTCCGCTAACTTGTCCGGGTTGGAAAAAGACAGCGGTATTGATTTTACGTTGCCTCTGCTCTTGCGCATTGTCTACGGAGCTCTATACGGGGATGCACTGATGTGGCTGAAAAATCAAGTAAAGCCCTATGAGATCCATGCCGGTCAAACAGATCAAGTTGTGGATGAAATAGCGCAGGAAATTGTAGGAATGTTCTCAACGGGTCAGTATCGTAAATCCAAGAAGATATACAAGGATATGATCGAACGCATGAAAGCAATCCCGAGAACCAAAGAAAAGAAGATCCGGGTTGGGATTGTTGGAGAAATTTATATGAAGTATTCACCATTGGGCAACCAGCATTTGGAGGATTATCTGATCCAGGAAGGATTTGAACCTGTATTGTCTGGTGTGATGGATTTTGCGCTATATACGATTGAAAACGGACTGATTGACTATCGTTATTATCATATGCATGCCAAAACAAAACCGGTTTACCAAATGGCCAAGGATGTTATCATGCGTATGCAGAAGACGTTCCGGGACGCCATTAAGAAGGATGGTACTTTTACTGAGCCGGATGATTTTGCGGAAGTGATCCGAAACGGCAAGCCGTTCATTGATCCAGGCGTGAAAATGGGAGAAGGATGGCTGTTGACCAGTGAAGTCGTTTCCCTTGTGAAATCCGGTGTGGATAATGTTATCATGTGTCAGCCTTTTGGCTGTCTGCCAAATCACATTGTCGCAAAAGGAATGACCAAAAAGATTAAGGAAGAATTCCCACAGGTCAATATTGCACCAATCGATTATGATCCAAGTGCTTCGAAAGTAAATCAGGAAAACCGGATCCGTCTTATGATGGCTAATGCGCGTCTAAATGCGCAGAATAAGGAGGCTTAGGCAATGAAAGCGTGGATTTATGCCTATGCCTTTTTTATCATATATTCGATCCTGGGATGGGTATGTGAAAGTACTTATGTCAGTGTTCCCTGTAAACATTTCATCAATCGAGGTTTCTGTTACGGCCCATATATTCCAATCTACGGTTTTGGCGCCATGATAGCGGTTTATATACTCATCCGTTTTCAGTCAATGCCGATTCTTGTGTTTTTAGGTGGGTTTGTTCTGACCAGTGTTTTGGAATACTTTACCAGCTGGGCCATGGAGGAAATCTTTCATATGCGTTGGTGGGATTATTCCCATCGGAAGTACAATCTGAACGGAAGAGTATGTCTTTTAAATTCTTCTCTGTTCGGTATCATGAGCGTGTTTGTTGTTTATTTTGTACATCCTTTGACCGATGATCTGATCCACTCCTTTTCTTTTTTGACATTGGAAAAGAGCATCGGGGTTTTTTCGGTCGTGTTCGTGACAGATATCATCTTTACCGTTATGGAATTGTTCCGTCGGAAACACATATTGGAAATTGTCCAGACTTCCATGGAAGCTGTGCAGAAAAGCTATGAGAAGGAAATTTTTGCCAAGCTGGATGAAATGGACCAAAGACAACGTCAGCTGGAAAAGCAGCGGCAGCGTTTAGTGAATGAATGGAATCTGTTTTGCCAGCGAAGGCTGCAGTCTCTCGTTGAGTTTGAAAACTGGATGAAAGAACATCCAGAGATGTCGGAACAGCTGGATATGTTACACAACAGCATGGAGCGGTTAAAGAAATATCGCGATTCCCATATTTCACATGCTTTTCCAAAACGGAAATTTTCAGATGGTTTTATGGAAATCAAAGAATGGCTGGATGAGAGAAATCAATAAAATGGAGGATCAACGATGTTTCGTGAAATGAGAAGAAAAAAACAACGTTTACCGGAAAACGAGAATGAAAAAATCTTAAAAAACGGAAAAACGGGGATATTAGCTGTACAGGGAGATGACGGGTATCCTTATACTGTACCGGTGAACTATGTATATGAGAATAAGAAAATCTATTTTCATTGCGCTATGACAGGCCATAAGATCGATGCGATTAAAAGAAGTGACAAGGTATCATTCTGCGTTATCGATAAAGACGATATCAACGAAAATAAATTAGCGACGAATTATCGAAGCGTCATAGTGTTTGGGCGTGCCCGCATAATGGATAAGGAAACGGAAAAAGAAGACGTATATAGAGCGCTGCAGGCTTTTGGATATAAATATATAGCGGATCACAAAGCGGTGGACGCTAATATCGAGGAAGAGTGGGCACCGGTCGCCTGCGTGGAAATTCGTGTGGAACACTGTACCGGTAAAGAAGGTCTGTATCTTATGCGAGAAAGAGGGCATTAAAAAAGGGACGGGAGTCCCTTTTTTATATGTTAGAAAATAGATAATAAATCACTATAGGCAGCTAATGCACCATCAGTATCTTTAGCCAAAACCTTCTTGGCCAGTACTTTACCAAGCTGTACACCTTCCTGGTCAAAGCTGTTGATATTCCATACGAAGCCCTGGAACATTACTTTATTTTCGAAGTGGGCTAAAATAGCGCCGACAGCTTTTGGAGTCAACTGATCACCTACGATAATGCTGGAAGGTCTTCCTCCGGCAAAGAATTTATTCTTGTTGTCATCATCCTTACCACATGCAAAGGCCATAATCTGAGCAGCTACGTTGGCACTCAGCTTCTGCTGGCTGCTTGTACCTTCGATGATTACATCGTTTTCCATCTGGCTCTTTTTGAAGCCCATGAACTGTAATGGAATGATTTCTGTTCCTTGATGCATCAACTGGTAGAAAGAATGTTGTCCGTTTGTTCCCGGTTCACCGAAGATGATCGGTCCGGTCTTATAGTTGATCGGTTCGCCATAGCGGTTTACGCTCTTACCGTTGGATTCCATATCCAGCTGCTGTAAATGAGCAGGGAAACGACTTAAAGCCTGGGAATATGGAAGTACAGCAGTTGTATTGTAGCCTAGGAAGTTTCTTTCGTATACACCAATCAAAGCGTCGCATAAAGCAGGGTTTTCTTTTATATTTGCATTTTTTGCCAGGATATCAGCATCATGAGCTCCCTGCAGGATCTCATCAAATACTTCCGGTCCGAATGCCAAAGATAAGATCACACCACCTACAGAAGAACTGGAGGAGAAACGACCACCAATAAAATCATCCATGTAGAAGGAATCCATGTATTCAGGATTTCCTGCTAAAGGAGATGTCTCACTGGTTACAGCGACCATGTGCTTGGCAACATCGCAGCCAGCTTTCTTAATAGCATCTTTTACAAATGCTTCATTGGTCAACGTTTCCAGTGTTGTTCCTGATTTGGAAACAACGGTAAAGATCGTATGGGCTACATCGAGAGAAGCCAGTACAGCGGAAGCATCATCCGGGTCAACGTTACTGATAAATTTAGCTTCCATTTTCAATTTATTATTGGTTTTAGCCCAGTTTTCCAGACTTAAATATAAGGCACGTGGACCTAAATCGGAGCCACCGATACCAATCTGACAGGCAGTTGTATATTTTTCTCCATTTTCATTCAAAATTTCACCATTATGCACTTTGTTGGCAAATTCTGAATAACGTCTTTGCTGCTCCGCAAAGAATTCACGTTTGTTAACACCATCCACGACAACATCTTCACCCAATTGGCCACGAGCCAGCTGATGCAGCACAAGACGTTTTTCACCAGTGTTGATGATATCACCGTTGTATAAGGCTGCATATTTTTCTGTTAATGCAGATTCATCAGCCAGTTCCTGAAGAACGTCCAGAATTTTATCATCGACTTGTTTGGAAGCAAAGTTATATACGAGCCCGTTTGACATAGGAATACAATATTCCTTTACACGCTTTGCTCCATTTTCACCGGCCATTGCTTCTTTAATGTCCACAGAACCTTTCAGTTCTTCCAGTTTGGCACAAGTAGTCAATGTGTCAAAATTTTTCCATTCCATGAAATGAATCCTCCTTGTTTATTACTAATTCTAATTATACAATATTCTGGATTAAAAAAATGATGTTTCTAAAAATATTGAAATAATTTTGATACACTATAGCTATGAAATATCCGTTACGATTAAAAAAATCTGATAAGAAATGGGATCGCCAGCTCCATATAAATACCATGGGTCTGTATGACAAGCAGGAGGATGATGATCACTTTCGCTATGAACCGACCCCCTATGAAGTGCTGGCCCGTTTGAAACGAAGTGGTTATATTTCTTCACACAGCCGTGTTCTTGATTATGGATGCGGAAAAGGAAGGGTCTGTTTCTTTTTGTCTGATCAGGTTCGCTGTCAAACAAAGGGTGTGGATTTTTCACAGGAGATGATTGAAGCGGCAGAGGCAAACAAGCTCCATTTTGATAAGAAAGAATATGTGCGGTTTGCGTGTGAATATGCCGAAAAAACGGAGATTACCGACGAAGATGCCTTTTTCTTTTTCAATCCCTTCTCCTATGATATTTTAAAATCCGTATTAGCGCGGATCATCGCATCGTGGTATGCTCACCCACGGGATGTGAAACTCTTCTTCTACTATCCTTCCCCGGCTTATCTGGTGACTTTATTTACCACGGGGGAAATGCGGTTCGTTGACGAGATTGACTGCCAGGATCTGTTTGCACAAAGTGATGACAGAGAACGAGTTGTAATATTTGAAATAGGAGTGGAATAATGAAAAAAGTATTAATAGCCATCGATTTGCAGAATGATTTTATTGATGAAGCATTGGGGACAAAGGAAGCTGTAGATATTGTAGAAGCTTGTGTTCAGAAGATCCGTTCATATCAAGGGGACTTTGTGTTTGCGACCATGGATACCCATGCTGAAAATTATTTGGAAACAGCGGAAGGAAAACATTTACCAATCGTCCATTGTGTAAAATCTACACATGGATGGCAGCTTAATGATCGCATACAGGAGGCATTACAAGAAGTGGATGCGACTATTATTGAAAAGCCAACTTTTGGATCGGAACAATTGGTAAAGGAGATAAAGAAACTGGCGGAAACAGAACCTTTGGAAATTGAAATCATCGGATTGTGTACAGATATCTGTGTTGTTTCCAATGCACTTTTATTAAAAGCTGCTTTGTATGAAACACCGATTTATGTAGATCCGTCCTGCTGTGCCGGTGTAACTCCGGAAAGCCATCAAGCCGCATTGACAACCATGAAAATGTGCCAGATCGATCTACGATAAAGCCAGGGGTCCCTGGCTTTTTTATAGTGATGAAAAAGAGTTCTGTTTTCGATTTTGAGGGAGCAGGTATAAAATATAACTATAACAGCCGTATATTTGGAATAAGAGAGCTAACAGTGAATAAAGGGCTTCCAAAGGGATGGCCCGACTGTAGAACAGGAGGATAAATTATGTTTAATATTCATGATATAACCCGTGATCAATATATGTTGAATGGACCCTTGAAATATCAAGGCTATGACTGGTGGTGGCATTCTTTGACGGCACAAAATGTCGAGACAGGGGAAGAGAAAGCTTTTTTTATCGAGTTTTTTCTCTGTAATCCGGCTCTAGCACAGGCAAAACCAGTATTTGGACAACTTCCGGAAAACCAGAAAAAGGGCATTAAACCATCCTATCTGATGGTAAAAGCCGGATGTTGGGGCGAAGATCATTGTCAGCTGCATCGTTTCTTCAGCTGGAAAGATGTGGAGTGCCATCCATTTGCGCCTTACTGGATCAGCGCTGACGATTGTGTGGCTTCCGAGACAGTTTTGAAAGGAAATATTCAACTGTCGGCCGAAGATGTACAAAATCATCCGGAATGGATGTGTGATGCCGGCCAGATGAAATGGAATCTGACCATTGATAAACAGATAGCGTTTCATGTTGGGTATGGAGCCAGTAAGCCTTTACGAGATGCAGAAGCTTTTGCGATGTACTGGCATGCGGAAGGGATGAAAAGTGCCTATACCGGAGAAATTGTTTATAACGGCACAAAATATATCGTACAACCGGAAACGTGTTACGGGTATGCTGATAAAAACTGGGGACGTGATTTTACCAGTCCGTGGGTATGGCTTAGCTCGAACTGCCTGTATAGTAAGAAAACTGGAAAGCAATTGAAAAATAGTGTATTTGATATTGGTGGCGGACGCCCCAAGATTTATTTTGTTCCATTGAATAGAAGATTGTTAGGGGTCTTCTATTATGAAGGGAAGGAATATGATTTCAATTTTTCCAAACTGCACTATCATGTCAAAACTACGTTCTCTTTTGAAGAGAAGAAGGATATAGTGGTGTGGCATGTTCGCCAGGAAAATATCCATGCAGCCATGGAAACGGAAATCTTCTGTTATAAGAAGGATATGCTGTTGATCAATTATGAAGCACCGAATGGAAAAAAACTACATAATCGGTTATGGAACGGCGGTACTGGCTGGGGCACCATCAAGCTTTATGAAAAAGAACATAATGTATTTTATCTGGTGGATGAAATCGAAGCGACACATGTTGGCTGTGAATACGGAGAATATGATACAGAGTAAGAGGAGAGGCAGCTCCTCTTTTTTAGTACAAATTAGTTAATTAATACTTGAAAAAATGTTATAGAAATATAATAACATTATAAAAGAAACATAACATTGTATCACCCGTGGTAACGCTTAAGTATGCAGTAAATGTTTAGGAGGTCGAATGGAAAATCTATTGTACTTAGCCCCTGTATTAGGTGTTTGTGGCTTATTGTTTGCGTTTTACTTGATTCAGAAGGTGTCAAAACAAGATGCCGGAACAGACCGGATGAAAGAAATAGCGTCCTTTATTCACGAAGGAGCAAAATCCTTCCTGGTTGCGGAATACAAGATCCTGGTTATTTTCGTTATTGTTCTGTTTATTTTGATTGGTGCTGGAATCGGCTGGTTGTCAGCAGTCTGTTTCCTGGCTGGTGCCCTTTTCTCGACAGGGGCCGGTTATATCGGAATGGATGTCGCTACTAAGGCAAATGTCCGTACTGCAGCTGCGGCAAAAGACAGCGGTATGAACAAAGCCTTGTCTACTGCCTTCAGTGGAGGCGCTGTTATGGGAATGTGTGTCGCCGGGTTCGGTTTATTCGGAGTCAGTATGGTATACATTCTGACACAGAATCCGGAGGTATTATCCGGTTTCTCTTTGGGAGCCAGCTCGATTGCGTTGTTTGCCCGTGTCGGCGGTGGTATTTATACAAAGGCAGCTGATGTCGGTGCTGACCTGGTAGGTAAAGTGGAAGCTGGTATTCCAGAGGATGATCCACGTAACCCGGCAACCATTGCAGATAATGTCGGCGATAATGTGGGTGATGTAGCAGGTATGGGAGCGGACCTGTTTGAATCCTATGTAGGATCTCTTGTTTCGGCGATTACTCTGGGTGTTGTATCCTTTGGTATGACAGGAGCTGTATTCCCATTGATTATTGCCGCCTTAGGCGTCGGGGCTTCCATCATCGGATGTTTCTTTGTAAAGGGAGACGAAAATGCTAATCCACATAAAGCGTTAAAAGCAGGAAGCTACAGTGCAGCTGTCATTGTATTGATTGGATGTGTTGTCTTTAGCAAGGGATTTTTCGATAGTTTCAATCCGGCCATTGCGATCGTGTTTGGCCTGGTTGTAGGTTTATTGATTGGATATATTACGGAAGTCTATACTTCCGGTGACTACCGGTTCGTTAAAAAAATTGCCCAGCAGTCGGAAACCGGACCAGCTACAACGGTAATCAATGGTCTGGCTGTTGGAATGCAGTCCACGGCTATACCGATCGTTTTGATTGCGATTGGTATTCCAGGCGCTTATCGGTTTTCCGGCCTGTACGGAATTGCTTTGGCTGCTGTCGGTATGTTATCTACGACTGGTATTACGGTAGCAGTGGATGCGTATGGTCCGATTGACGATAATGCCGGCGGTATTGCCGAGATGAGCGGTTTGCCATCCTATGTTCGTAAGATTACTGATAAACTGGATGCGGTAGGGAATACAACCGCTGCCATGGGAAAGGGATTTGCTATTGGATCGGCTGCTTTAACAGCTCTGGCTTTGTTTGTTTCCTATGCCCAGGCTGTGAACCTCTTTAACGAAGGAATCAATTTGCTGGATCACAAGGTCATTGTCGGATTATTTATCGGCGGTATGCTTCCATTCTTGTTTTCTGCAATGACAATGGATTCAGTATCGAAAGCCGCCTATAAAATGATTGAAGAAGTACGCCGTCAGTTCCGTATGATCGAAGGTATTCTTGAAGGTACAGAAAAACCCGACTATAAATCTTGTGTGGCCATTTCAACGCAGGCAGCCTTGAAAGAGATGATGCTTCCAGGTATCATGGCAGTGGTGGCCCCAATCCTGATTGGTGTTGTACTAGGCCCATCTGCTTTAGGTGGATTATTGGCCGGTGCATTGATTACAGGAGTTATGATGGCAATATATATGTCCAATGCCGGTGGTGCATGGGATAACGCAAAAAAATATATTGAAGATGGAAATCATGGTGGCAAGGGTAGTGATGCCCACATAGCGGCTGTTGTAGGTGATACAGTCGGGGACCCGTTCAAGGATACATCCGGCCCTTCAATCAACATTCTGATTAAGCTGATGACCGTTGTTTCTTTGGTGTTTGCTCCATTGTTTGTAGCAATTGGTGGATTGTTGTAGGAGGAAATGAATATGACAGACAATAGAAAAAAAGTTTTTGAAAACCTGGTAGAACAGGCAAAAAATATTAAAGAACCGAAACGGGTCGTATTAGCCGGTGCGGATAATGAAAATATGGTAAAAGGCCTGTTTATGGCTGCTGATGCCGGTTTTGTAAAGCCGATCCTGGTTGGTAAAGAGCCGCGTGTACAAGAGATGGTGGAACGATTAGGTTTCCAGGACCGTGAATATGAACTGCATTCCGTTTATGATAACGCAAATGTAGTACAGTACAGTATTGAAATGATCGAAGCCGGTCATGCAGATATCCTTCTACGGGGAAATACGCAGACTCGTGACTTCCTGATGCCGATTTTGAATCCAAGAAATCACCTGGTACGGGACGACTGTATATTGACACAGATCAATATTATGGCTTTACCGGAATATAGCCGGCTGCTGGCAATTTCGGATGTTACTTTACTGATTACGCCCTCCATGGAACAAAAGAAAAAAGTAGTACAGAACATGGTACGGGTATTAAACGCAATCGGCATACAAAAACCGAATATTGCGATGTTGTCCCTTGTGGAAAAGCCGAGCTTTCACATGAAGGATACAGTTGAAGCGCAGACAATCGTGAAGCAACACATGGAAGAACCGATTGCTGACTGCAACCTGGTAGGGCCTATCTCTTTTGACTTGATCATCAGTAAAGAGGCTGCTCGTCTGAAAAACTACAATTGTCCATATTGTGGCGAATTTGACGGTATTGTTGTACCAAGTTTGATTGCAGGAAACCTGCTGGTCAAAGACTGGTACGTAAATCTACATGCCACTGGCTGTGGTATTATTGCGGGAGCAAAAGTGCCGATTGCGATCACAGGCCGTAGTGAACCCCCTGAAAATACATATTTATCGCTAGCAGCGTGTGTCAGTATTCACGAAAATGACTAGCTTTTGCAGATAATAA
>DGUK01000048.1 GCA_002394635.1 Faecalitalea sp. UBA4312 | reverse complement strand
TTCCCTCGATGTTGAATTTTTCCATATGTATACTCTCCTTGTTGACTTTTTAAAGTATAAAAATTATACTTGTTACCAGAAAGTTGTTCAAGTACGCAGAATATATATACATAGTATAAATACTATACCGAGGTAGAACCATGAACGAATATATGTCCTATGAAGAATATCTTGAAAATGTTAAAAAGGGGATCCTGACCGATGATGGCAATTGTCCGGTTACCCCGTTGCTTGTCATGCTGCAAGGAAAATGGAAGACCCAGGTTCTTTATGAATTTTGTATCAATGAGAGGATGCGCTTTGGCGCATTAAAAAAAGCTCTCCCCGGCATCACAAACACAATGCTCACAAATACCCTTCGTGACTTAGAAAAAGATGGGCTGATCATCCGAGAACAGTTTAACGAGATCCCTCCTCACGTAGAATACTCCTCTCTAAAATGGGCCGCGATCTTCTGCCTGTCTTCTATTCCATCATGGTCTGGGGATTCAAACACGAAAAAGACCTTTCTGATCATAAATAATAAAAAAGGCCGATATCGTCTGTGTTTCTATTACAGATCCTATCGGCTTTATTTATTGTCGGTTGTACATTGTTTATTATCTTTGTCTCATATCTCAGAACGGCAAAATGAAACGAATTCCCTACTTTGCATCCGGACTTTTCACAAATCCGATTTCCTTCGCTCTTTCCCTGCTCATCAGATGAAAATTACATTCATCATCCCCATAGCCAAGTGTTTTTGTCCGGTCAAGAACAGCCAGCTGCATTTCAAAAGTATAATAATCCATCATGCACAAATATTTCGTAATTTCCTTACAGTGCTCTTGTTCTGTCAGTTTACAAATACCACACTGTTTATGTGTAATGTAGTATTCATCCTTTCCCGGAACCTTTTTAAAATAATAAAACCAGTTCATCGGATACTCTTCAATATGGTCTCTTGACCACTTCGCCTGCTTTAACATCAGCCAGGGAAAAAGTGGAATAGCGCTATCATAAACACCTGATCAGATTCCCTTCTATGATATTTATAAAGCGGTAGACAGCGTAAATGAAAACAGACATTCAAAGCGCACTAAAGAAAAACTAAAACAACACCTCCGATCCATGTGGATCGGAGGCTTCTTTTTATGTAGCAATGCTCCTTTTATACAAATGAAGAGCAGATCCATGCCACAAGGGCGGATACAGCCGGGAATATCACAAAGAGTTTCAGCAATTGGCTTTTGATGTTAAAACCATACTTTCTTCCTGTCATCACGTTTGCCGCTTCCGGGTAATAATGTTGAAAGAAGCGAAACTTTAAAAGCAGAAAATTGTCAATGAGGGTCATGTCGCAAATCTTATAAATCGTTAAGATCAGCACAAATCTCAAAAAGAACTGCCGGAATGAGAATCCGCTTCTTAAACCGTCCCAGATGGCAATCACGACCACGCCGAGGATCATCAGAACACTCATGATAAAAAGTGTCCATCCGATGGCTCTGGCTCCGTAGAAGAGTTCTTTATCTCTTTGTACCAGCACATCCCTTGCTTCCTTTGGAGCAGAGGCGAAAAATTTATTATCCTGAATAAACGCTACGCAGGATACAAGCATCATGGCCATCGCCGCGCAAAAAACAATAGTAAGAAAAAGCGTTAAAAGCATAATAGGTTCTCCTTTCGTTCAGTAATCACAATGTCACTGCTTTCGTTCCGATCACACAAAACAGGAAATCTTACCGCCTTGCAGAATTTCTGTCTGCGGATCATCACTGTTCACCGCTCTTTTTATCCACATTTCCGAGATGTCATAACCAGTGACTTTTACTTCCGAGCTTCTGCCAATCAGCCTCATGAGATGCCCGAAATTATCTATAAAGCCCAGACTCTTATTCATCAAGCGATAAAGTTCGGATCCCGGACGCGCATGAAATCTTTTTAACCAGTCAAGAAGGTCGTTATCATATACTTTGCAGATTTCTTCCTTCTGTGGGAGCGGTCGGTCTTCATAACCCATTCCGTCATAGATTCGGATCCTTTCAGCATCTGCAAGGGTTTTTATAAGACTTTGAAAGACCAGCTCGATTTGTGCGGTAAACTCTCCCGGATTCGTTTTCAGTGTTTTGTTCATGCGGTTTCCTTTTCCCTTTCCGACAGGTCTATTTGATCCTTCTTTTGAAACCTTTCAAAAGCTGGTTGATCCGGTAAAGTCAACAGTAGGCCACCAAAAGTAAAGGCATTTCCGAAGCTCAGGAACATCGTCCAGATAGCTGCTCCGAGAGCTGTCTGCAGACCAAAGATCTTTGCAAGTATAAAGGCCGGAATGGCACCAATCGGCACACAGAACCATTTTGCTTTCTTTGGATACGGGGTCAGCCCCTTCGCAAAGGCCATAAACTGGACAACCATCATAGGCACCCAGAAGACAAACAGAAGCAGATACAACGGCTGACTGAAGCCGTAAAAAAGCAGATTTGTCACCTTTATCGCCAAGGCCGCGTCGGTCTGGAGAAGATACTTATACACCAGGTTCAATACGGCCATATTCATATGAGCCCCAATAGGAGCCAACCAGATATAACCAAATATGCCGGCCCGAAAGATATGCGCATACTTCGGTGATGCACCCGCCATTAGCCGGTAAACACCAAAGTAAGCCAGTCCCTCAAGAAAGATGCCAATAGCTCCCATCAGACCACCAGCAATCATTTGCCAGTCCGTAAGATGCGAAGCGCCTGCCATGATACTGGTTGTGACCGTGGAAGCAGGAGCCTGCTCTGCATAACCGAGCAGGAAATCGCCGACACCTGTAAGAATCGAAGCAAACAGTCCAATGGTCAACAGCTTTTTGATTCGCGGGCGATCCAGATTGTAATCAATGCCTATTGTGTTCATACCAACTCTCTTACTTCCTTGCCAGCACGGTAAGCCACGGCTTGGATGGATGATGCTCGCTCTTTACTTCTGCGAACCCGGCTATTTTTAACGCTTCTTCGATTTCCTTGGCCGTATGATTCTTCATGCCGTCAATGATCTTTTCAAACTTCAAGCTGGTAGGATCCGTTCCATCCGATTCATTGCAGATCATAAAATAGCCACCGGGCTTCAGAACCTTTGCGACCTGTGTAAAGCACTTCTCAAGTCCCGGCCAGAAATAGATCGTTTCAAATGCGGTTGCCAGATCATACGCTTCGGCGGAAAGCGGAAGATCGGACACATCCCCCTGCATGATTTCGCATCGTCCTTCAGCAATCATATCCTTATTGTAATCCTTAGCTTTTTCCACAGACAAAGCGGAATAATCTACCCCTGTCACGTGTGCTTTCGGATATTTCTTTAACAATTCACCAGCGTTCCGGCCACCACCGCAGCCTAGATCCACCGCTTTTGCCGGTGTGATGTCCGGTAAATGAGAAAAGCCCCAGTCGGCCATCTTTGCATGACCCGAATTCATGCCGCCCAGCATCATTTTTCCAAGAATCCCTTCCGGCTTGCGGGTCTGGCTCACAAATTTCTTAAATAATCCCATTATCATACCTCCTGAATTCTTTTCCAGATCCTTTGATAGATGTAAAGTTATGTTTTCTAAAAGGTACTAGTATGTTAGTTATATCTAACTGCTTTTAAATTATATTCCAATTACAGTAGATATTCAAGAATGGCTCGATTGATAGAATTGACATTATGAAAAAATGAATCCCCAGGTAATCGCAAAGAAAACTTGAATCACTGTTTTCATATTAGCCTGCCCTGCCAATACGTTTATGATATGCCCGCTTCCAAATATTACCGATGAAATAAAAATTGCTTCATAAGCAATCCCAAAGCCTTCCCATAGATTTCCTCCTATAGGAATCGTTGCGAAACAATACACAAGAATTCAGAGCACCGCAAACAACATTTCTTTTTTATCCTGTTTGTCAATCCGTAGGCATCCAACCTAAACCAGCTACCCAAGACTTTAATGGCTCTTTTCTTCGATGGATCAAAATCCAGCGGCTGTGCAGGGGCAGAGAGGTCTTCAAAAATATATTCAACTCAGTTTCTTTATATTCGAAGTCTTTTCTTTATTCCCATTTCAAGCAAAAACAGACGTAAAATCAAACACAACTATCTGCGTCTGTTTTACGTCTGCATTTTTTCAGATGAACATGTCTGCCAACCGGCATTTATAGATGTGAGACATACTCGAAGACCAGCTTATCATATATCATTCCATCCACTTCCAAAGCATCCTTTTCTATAGCAACTTGCTTCATTCCTGCTTTTTGCATTGCTCTTTTAGACCCTGTATTATCCGATGCACACCATGCCGTCATAACCTTGATGCCTTCATGTTTGGTAAGATATTCTATTACGCTAATCAAAGCTTCTGTTGCATAGCCGTTTTTCCAAACATCACGCGCAATGCTTAATCCAATCTCAATAGAGTTCCTTTTCGAATCATATTCATAAGCTCCGATCGTACCAATCAAATGTCCTTCATGCTCGATAGCCCAACCATAAAAATCCGGAATACCTATACATTTGAGGATCACACCCAAACTTTTCATAAAGGATCCAGGCATCATCCATAGGATATCTGCGCATTATAAGTCGTTCTGTTATAAACTCATATATTCCTGTCATCGAAAATTTCTTACCACTCCTAATTCAGTATATTCCTTTCATACAATAAAACCGGATGAAAAAGTTGAACAAGCTATTTCAACTGCGCTGTTTTTTAACGTTTGCCTTCTGGCTGCTTTGGGTTGCCTCTTCATAAGAATAAGGCACAAGATAAATAAGCAGTATAGAAATAAGTACCATGACGGCTACCGATAGCAAGGCTGCAAAAGTGCTTCCTTCCGGCAAATCAACATATTTTATAATTCGCAAACCGGCAGTGATTGGATAAAAGTCACCCAAACCCTTCGGGAGAATAAACATTCCAAAAAATCCGTACATAAAAGCAATAACAAGCATAGGGTAGTATCCATTTATTTTTCTGAATCCCCAGATAATAAGTGGCAGGACAGCTATAAAAATAAAGATACCCATACCAAGAATCTGTAAAAATGATTTTACAATGTGAAATCCCTCGATTCCTGGAAGGTGTAATAGATTGGCTCCTGCAATCATAAACAAGTAGTTTATTACGGATAAAACAAGAACTAATACACCGATGATAATTATTTTAGCTATATATAATCTTTTGATTGAAATCGGAATCGTGATGATTGATTTCAATGTCCCGTTACTATATTCCTGATTAAAGATCATTCCTCCCATAATGGTGATGACAAAGGGAAAGGCCACACAAAAGTTATTCCATATAGTAGATACATAAAATTCTTCAAAATTACTGATATGATCATCAATGTTCAGTGCCATTATAAACTGCATAAAGGTCACAAATACCGAAAAGAAGGCCCCTGCCATGATAATCCATAAAATATTGCTTTTCTTAAGTTTTTTCCATTCACATGTCACAAGTTGCAGCATAGCTTCTTATACCTCCTTTTTTCTATAAGTGATCGTTCCTATCGTAAGCATAATCAGCGAAAAAACAACCATATAAATCATTGTTCCACCAGTAGAAATTGCATATGGCAGAAAGTCCTGCAAGTTTGATGCGAGGGGAAAATATCCTAAATACCATTTAAACACAGTTACGACCGGCAACACTGCTATTCCGGTTTTAAGAAGAGCTTCTCCTCCGTATCCCATGCAAAGAAATACCAAGGAAAAGCAGGTAACACCATAGATAAAAGATACTATGTTTGATATCACAGTATTTTTTCCAAATGTGGCAACAAATACTATAACCGGTAAAGAAGCAGCAAACATAAAGATCCCGCTTAATACACTGAACCCTATAAACGATGTGACTTGTATCGCTTCTCCGATAAAACACGAAACAACCATAGTGATACTCAGTTCCGCCAAACAGTAGATGATCGATAATATCATAAGAGTGATACACTTTGAGACAAATATCTCGGCTTTACTTACCGGAATCGTAAGTATGTTTTTTAATACGTCATTTTCTGTTTCCGGCAAAAAAATCATCGTTGACAAAATGCCCAGCACGCACGGCAGAAACAACAATTCTCCAAATACGAATACCATTCTGAAAAGGACGTCAAAGGATAGTTCCTGCCGGATCGCAAGGAACAACATCGGGGTCGGAAAAAGAAAGGCGATGCCCATGCTCCAGGCGATAAATCTTCTTCTTTTAAGTTTTTTAAATTCACTCAGCACCAGTTTAAGCAATTCCTTCACCTCCCGTTACCCGCTTGAAGTAGTCTTCCAGTGTTTCCTCGCAAGTATGGGCTTCGGATACCTCCAGTCCATTCCCGACGTATGCGGAAACAATCTCTCCAACCGATTGGTCAAGATTGTACAAGCGCAGGTTGTGATCATCCTGGACGGTAAAGTTCGTTTCGTGGAATGTGTTTTCTAAGATCCTTG
>DGUK01000013.1 GCA_002394635.1 Faecalitalea sp. UBA4312 | reverse complement strand
GCTTGGCTGTATCTAAGACCGGAGCAATCCCGGTATTAGAAGGAAACAGTTCAGAAACGATTATTGTACAGATTTCTCACTTACTGAGCACTCACGGATTGATTTTTGCCCTAATTGCCGGTGTTGTATTATCCGGTATCCTGGCTTCTACGATGTCCACATCGGATTCTCAGCTGCTGGCGGCCTCCAGTTCTGTATCCAATGACATTATCAACGGTGTGTTCCATGTGGAAGCCGATCAGAAACAGCTGTTAAAGATTTCAAGAATCAGTCTGCTGGTCATTGCGGTAATCGGTGTTGTCCTGGCTTGGAATCCGGATAGCTCTGTATTCCGTATTGTATCTTTCGCCTGGGCTGGCTTTGGCGCTTCCTTTGGACCGGTTATGCTGCTGGCTTTATTCTGGAAAAAATCCAATAAGTGGGGTGCTTTGTTCGGAATGATTACCGGTGGTGCCATGGTGTTTATCTGGAAGTTCATCATTGCTCCTATGGGAGGTGTCCTGGCTATCTATGAACTGTTACCGGCTTTTGTCCTGGCATTGATCGTCAATGTCATTGTCAGTCTGGTTACCGGTGGTGCTGATGAAGCCGTACAGAAGGAATACGAGAGCATTTAGAAATCATTATGGAACTCAAATATTTGGAATTGCTAGAAGATATAGCCAAGACCCAAAGTATAACAGCCAGTGCACAAAGACTGGGATATACTCAATCAGGTGTCAGTCATATCATAAAAAAACTGGAGAAGGAATTAGGGGTGACGTTATTAAAGCGACTCAACCATGGGGTTCAATTATCCACTGAGGCTAAATATTTACTGCCTTACATACAGGCAACCAATGCTCAGTACCGTAATTTTCAAGAGGCACTGGATGCCATTCATGGTGTCATCACAGGATCTATTACTGTGGGGGCTTATTCCAGCGTGGCACAGAACTGGTTGCCACGGCTGATTACCGAATTTAAAAAATCCTATCCGTATATACAGATCCATGTGCGGGAAGGATACTCCGACCAAATTCTTTCCTGGCTTCGGGAGGAAACTATTGACTTCGGCTTTATGTCCCAGGTTCCGGAATATAACTATGAATTTATTCCCTTCCAGAAAGAGCCTTTGTATGCCGTGGTTCCAAAAGACTTTGAAATCCCGGAACATTGGCAGAATAAGTTCCCTTTATCGGCTTTTGAACACTATCCGTTTATTGCTTCTGAAGTCGGTGTGGATACGGACGTCAGCTCTTTGCTTCGAAAAGAAGCTATCCATCCGAATATCCAGTGCTACTGCAAAGAGGATAAGACCATTATCTCTCTGGTGGAATCGGGACTGGGCATTACGATTCTTCCGGCATTGATGGTGGCTAAAGAGACGAACATTATCAAAATGGAATTATCCAAGCCGTATGAAAGAACATTAGGCATTTATTATGCCAAACCCCATTTGTCATTAGCTTCACAGGCTTTTATCAAATTGGCCGAGGAAGTCTTACATCAAAAATAAGAGGTGCTTTGTATGCACCTCTTTATGTTATTCACCTACATTTTTCAATGCTTCCTGCATTGGGATCTTCTGTATTTTTCTGTAATCGATCCACATGATCAGAAAGTAAGCAGCCAGATTTATCATAATAATCTTGGCCATGGTCCATTTCGATACATAGACAGGCATCCATCCACTGAAAGATTGCAAATAGTAAAGCCATATCTTTCCTAATGCCTGCAGAGCAAAATAGGATGTGCCCAGGGCACTAAGTACCACGATCCAGGTGGAAGTTCTTAAGTATAAGGAAGAAATTTCCCGATTGGTAAATCCTAATACTTTGACCATGGAAATGGAATTCGCATTCCTTTCCACGATGATCTTCGTCAGAAGATAAATCATCAATAAAGCCAATAGGACAGAGAATCCGTTGACCAGATCCATCATACCACCCATGGAGTGATCCAACTGACGGGAAATCTTGGTCATCTCCGATTTAGTGATTATGCCGGCAATCAGGTCCTCATCAATATCCTTGATCTTGTGATTGCTGAAATAGCCGGTAAACGTATCGTTATCCACATCAAACAGATCCCGATAAGTAGAAATCGACATGAAGATGGAGACATTGCTTTGGTAATCATAGATGCCGTCAATGGTAAAACGGTATTCCTTGTCTTCATATTTTTCCTTTAAGGTAATACGATCGCCTTCCTTATATCCGAATTTATCGGCAAAAGCCTGCGATATATATATCTTATCTTCGGAAACATCGAGATTTACCATCTTACTGTTCTTTTCTATACCATATATTGTTACATTTTCACCAATATGTATGCCGTCTACTGTTTCTAGAGAACGCATACAATATTTCTCAGCGTCCTTGGTATCTGTTTCCAATGGTGTTTTTAATACATACTGATACTTGGCAATCATGTTATTTTCAATTGTCTGTTGGTAAGATCCTAAAGTATCTGGCAGACCAAAACCGAACATCATCAGGACATTGACCAGAAACAAGCCCAAAACCAAAATGAGATAACTGGCCTTATTCTGAAAAAGAATGCGCAGTCGAAAGCGGTTGAAAAAGCTCCATTTTGGTAATCGCATCGCTTTTTTCTGTTTATGCAGAACAAGATCGTGACGAAGAAAACGTAAAGGCGATAGCTGCAAAAGCCTTCCGATGATTACCATATTGATGAGAAGCATGAGAATCAACGGAACCACTGTCGTCATCCAAAACGCATTGGCATTCCAGACAGTATGATAGGTTGGTAGACTGTAACTGTTATAGTACAGATCGACCGCAATATCTTTAAATACAGTATAGCCTAATATATTTCCAACAACGGACGCAGCTACCGATACGATGATCGGCAGGGCAATGTAATGACGAAGCAGTTCCATACGGGAATAGCCGGAGGCACGTAATGTACCGATGACGGTTGCTTCCTGATTGATGGTATTTTTAGTGGTGATCGCAAAAATAAATCCAAGGATCACAATTAGAATATATAGGAATATGACCATCATTTTTGAATCGTCATCGATATCATCACCAGTGAAATGAATGGCTTGATTGATATATTGCGGTACATAATCTGTCAGAGGATTCCCGGCTAAGAATGTGTCTTCCGTGATCTTCTCTAATAATGTATCAGCTTTTTTCTTCTTTTCTGTATCATTTTTCGGCTTTTTATTGTACAGCCAAGAGTATTGGTAGTGGATATGTGTGTCCCGGATGTCGTCAAATCCTTCTTTTGTCATAATACCGGTTCCAAAGTCCAGAGCATCAAACATGATATCCGTGTTCTTCTCAAACAAGGTACTATAATCGGACAATGCCACCAGACCGCAAACCTTCAGCTGTTTGGAATCTATGGTGATCGTATCGCCGACATGAATCTCGTTGTTGTCGGCATACATACGATCTAGAGCAATTTCTTTTTTTGTCTTGGGCATGCTTCCTTCCATCAGACACACTTTATCAATTTCCTTGCGGTTGGCATAAATACGGATCGTATCCGAATCCATCGTTTCATCTTTATAAAAGTTGGCATATAGCTGGATTCCATGCTTTTCCATCGTTTTGATCAGCTCTTTATCAGCTTTTTCAGTCAGTTCCAGCTTTCCATCTTCAATATTATAGGTCGAGAAACTGCTATTATAGGTTTGGAACATGCTTCGACCAGCCACAAATTCACCGGATACAAAACCGACCATAATGATCATAAACAGAAAGATGGCAAGATATTTTCCAAATTCCTGCTTTAGTAAACGAAATAAACGTTTTCTTAGAGGACTTTTCATAGTTACCACTCCAGATCCTTTGCGAAGATCTTCTTGTCATTCTCAATGTCTTTTCGAATTTTTCCGTCATGAAGATGGATGATATGATCGGCCATCTGCAGGATAGCCGTATTATGAGTCACCATGATGACGGTATTTCCATATTTATGATTGACCTCCTCGATCAGATTCAGTATTTCCTTGGATGTATGATAATCCAAAGCCCCGGTTGGTTCATCACAAAGAAGAATATCCGGGTTTTTAACAATCGCTCTTCCGATAGCTGTTCTTTGTTGCTGGCCGCCTGATAGTTGATTAGGCAGTTTGTGACGATGTTCGTATAATCCCAGTGTTTTTAACAGTTCGTTAATATCGAGCGGTTCTTTGCTTAAATAAGCACCAATCTCTATGTTTTCCTTAACATTCAGATTCGGAATCAAATTATACATCTGAAATACATATCCCAGATGGTTTCTCCGATACTGTGTCAGGCTTTTTTCATCCATCTGTCCTAACTGGTCCCCATGGATGATGATCGTTCCGCTGTCTGCTGTATCAATCCCTCCAATGATATTTAACAGCGTGGATTTTCCGGAACCGGATGGACCGGAAAGCACACAAATTTCTCCTTTTTTAATAGAGAAGTTTAAATGTTTTAATACTTCCTGGCGGTTTTCCTTGTCTCCGTATCCTTTGTTTACATCTTTGATGACTACAAAATTGTCTGTGCTCATGATTCCCTCCTCAGTTAGGCATATCTAACTTTTATAGTATAGCACAGTTTTTGTATAAAAAAAGATGTGAATCATTCACATCTGTATATAAATTAATGTATCTCCGTTTTCTATGCGGATCTGGTCGGCCGGAATCAGAACGGCTCCCTGGCGGATGACCGCAATGATGTTAAATGGATAGTCATGTTCGATTTCACCGATGGTCTGTTGGTAAAAAGGACTATCCGGATCCACATAAACCGTAATCGTACTTCTTTTCCGCGCCTGGATGTCTTCTTCTCTTTGCATTTTGGAATATTGTTCGACAAACCCGGCAGAAATGATACCGGTAGGAATAGCAACGACTCCAACACCCAAGAAGGTGATGATAACAGCCATAAATCGACCTAGCGGTGTGATTGGATAGATGTCTCCGTAGCCAACGGTAAAGATGGTTGATAAAGACCACCAGATACCGGAGAAGGCATTTTTAAAGGCTTCCGGTTGTACCGGGTGTTCAACGCTGTACATACATAAGGAAGAGGCCAGCATGATGACCAGGATAATAAATACGGAGGAAGCAATCTGGTTTTTCTTCTCATAGAGAACGCTGGTGATGACATTAAAGGAATCATAGTAGGCGTTGATCCGAAACAGATGGAAGATACGGACCACTCTTAACATCCGGAATGCTGAGAAACCGGAGAGGTAAAAAAAGGGCAGAATGGTCAATAGATCTACAATGCCATCAAAGGAGGCTAAAAAAGTGAGAATGGCTTTTCCTTTGGGTTTATCCGGGTAGAGAAGATCGCTGGTCCAGATGCGAAGGGCATATTCAATACAGAATATAAGGATCGTAACGGTTTCAAAAGATTGTAGAATGTCAGCATAAGGATCCATCTTCTCAAATGTACTGAGAAAAAGTACTGAAATATTCAAAAGAATGACAATGGTCAGAAGGATATCAAATCCTCGACTGATAATATCTTCTGTATTTCCAATCTGAATAATATCAAATATTCTCTTTTTATACGTATTCATAGTATTAGTATATCAAGTTCTATATAAAAATTCATAAAGGATTCATGTTGATGATGTATAATATGAAATATATGGAAACAGAACAGAAATACATTGAAAACTGGAAATTATGTGATTATACATATTGTCCGCAGATTATTAATCAATTGATCGATCACCACGTCAGCATCCAGACAGAACGTGGTCTTTTGCGTCATCAGTTGGCTGAATTGTACGACATCAAAAAGGTCGTACAGATCATGGAATATATCGATGCCAACCGGAGCGAAATTGAATCTGTACGTGGCATTGAAGGCAATTCGGTATATCTGCTATTAAATTTTGGCTTGAGCCGTTTGATCCTCAAGGACTATGTATTCGGTAAGGTGGAACTTTCCAAGCTTTTGTTTATGGGCCTGGAAGAAATCACCAAACAGCTGGGTGTTTCTGTATACACAGGACAAAAGATTCTGGAGGCTTGCCGATTTGCGCTGCATAAGCTGGTTAAGGACAGTGATTTCCGGAAGCAGGAAGTATTACGTAAGGATGTTTGTGATTTCTTTCGGGGAACGGATGCAAGCTATACATTCCAGGAGATTGCAGAAGGCATGTTATGGCGTTCCGATCCGGATTTATTAACCGGTATCTTGGATCAGCTGGTGGAAGAAGACTTGATTTTTCTGGATGAAGACCGTTATATCAATAAAAATATATATGTCCATCGCTCATTGAGCGAGGTCATTGACAATATGCATGACGAGACCGCAAAACAAGTGGTAGTAAGACGTTTATACGGGCAGACAATGGAGGCTATCGGCATGCGTATGGAACCGCCGATCAGCCGCGCCCGGGTCGGTCAGATCTTTCACAGTGAACTGGATCATTTCCCTCCGGTCAAGGAAGATGTGTATAAGGATCTTCTGGCAAAATATGATCTGGACAAGGATACATTTTATGCGTTGACCGATGCGATGGAACCGACATGGGGCTATATTCATGAAAGGTATCGAGAAGAGCTGGACGGGACCAAGATCAAGTTGTCCGGCAGAGTGCTATCCACGCAAATGGCCCGGGAATTATCTGTCAGTACTAAAAAGTTGACAGCTTACTTAGAGGAACATTATATTCGGGTTCAGGATACCTGGGTATCCCGACACGATAAAAACGGATTTTTACAGGCGGTATGTCATACATTTGACGGTTATTTCCAAAAGGAGGATGTCATTGCACGATACAATCAGATCCTGATGGATGTATATCCTCAGAAAGCCGAGGAATGGCAGATTACGGATTTCCGCCCACCATTGGTTTTAAAACAGGGGTATTTGATCAATTCAGCAAAAAAAGGCTTGCGCTATCGGATCATCAATCGTTCACTGGTACAGTCTATCATGAAAGAGGTCCGTATTTCTCAATATCAGAATACGATCATCTCTACAAAAAAACTGTTTGAAGACCATCTGGATGTGATGGAAAAATACGATATCCGTGATCAGTATGAGCTGCATTCACTGCTTCGAACAGGCAAAGACAGGTATCATCTGGATGATAACCAGATGGAATTCTCAAGAATGCCGATGCTGCAGTTCGGGCAGGGAAAGGAAAATGAAATCGTCAAACGGGAAATTAAAGCAATGGCACCAATCAACGTAGATGATTTCAGCCGGATCATGGCTCGAAAATATGGGTATGATATTGGTAGTTTCATGTCTTATTTGCGAAGAAATTTTAATGTATACATAGAAGAAAACCGCATTGATATTGTTGATGAAGAGGTATTGGAAAGCGCTGATTTCCGGAAAGCCAAGAGTCTTTTAGGCAAAGATTTCTACTTTATAGAAGATTTCCGGGATCTGATCGAATCCCATCACATGACTTCGAAATTGCTGGATCCATATGTGATCCGGCGCATGGGATATAAGAGCTATACAGGTTATGTGCTCAAAGATCCGTTGACACCGGGAAAATACTTTGATGACTGGATCATTCATCATTGTAAGGAAATTACATCGAGGCATCTGGAGATCCAGAGCTTTAACCATTCCTTGGATCGTTTGGAAAACCAGCTGGAAGTCTTTGAGTGGACCAGGGACAACTATGTGACGTTGGCATCTTTAAAAATCAGCAAAAAGGAGTTACATACCTTTGTGGAAAATATTCTCAGTGTTCTGGATGATGGACAGTTCTTTACGGAACGATATCTGAGTTTACAGAATTATGTGGATCCGAAGCTGTCCAATACGTTCTTCAAATCCTTGCTGAAAAGTTCAGACAATGTGCAGATGATGCCTTTAGGTGGCAGCTGGATCTTTCAGAAGAGCAAAACACAACCGGATCTGCGAATATTCTTTGAACAGATTATTAAAGAACAGCCAGGTATTACCATCGTCGGATGTTTATCGTATTTACGACAATGGTATAATATCAAAATGGATCGACATACATTGCAGGAACGATTGCTGGAATGTGGATTTTACTATAGCGCAGATACGGAACGGATCTATCTGCAGAAACCAAAATCCATTTTCCGCCAGGAAAGGTTATTCTGATGGCAGAAACATATGATCGCAACCGGGTCCGTTATTTAAAAAAGAACCGTAAATACAAGGATTTGTTTCTTTATGTACAGAAATATGCACAACTGCATGTAGAAGACGCTGTTTTTGAACTGGCAGAGTGTTATATGAAAGGTCTGGGAACAGATAAAAGTGAATTCCAGGGTATGCTGCTGCACAGAGAGCTGGCCAGCCGTGATAATCTGAAGGCTATTTATGCGTTGGCATGGGATTATTATGAAGGCAAAGGAGTCAGGAAGAACGATCGTCAGGCGTTGAAGTATTTTCAATATGCGGCCAGACGAGGCCATGTGGATGCCAAGTTTAATACCGGAATTCTGTATTTTAATGGAATCGGAACAAAAAAGGATGAAAAACGAGCCTTTCTCTGGTTTGAACAGGCCGCTGTGCTAGGATCTGCCAAAGCCCAGTTCAATGTCGGAATCAGTTACCTAAAAGGATGGGGAGTGAATCCGGATCCAGTAAAAGCCCATTATTGGCTGGAACAGGCGGCACGTCAGGGGCATCTGGCGGCGCAGAAATATATCGATGAAGATACATCCTATATCGCATTGGAACATTTGTCTGATGTATACGAATTGTTAAAAAAAGTAGATCAGGAAATCCAGACGGACACCGATGTATCAAAATATATGGATAGAATCAGACACTTATTAGATGAGATTGAAAAGAAATCAACGAAGGAGGAGCATCATGAGTAAAATGGAGCAAGTAAAAGGAAATCTGATTGTTTCGTGTCAGGCATTACCGGATGAACCGCTGCACTCGTCCTTTATCATGGGACGAATGGCTGTTGCAGCTAAGCAGGGCGGTGCCATGGGTATTCGTGCCAATACGGTCGTGGATATAGAGGAGATCCAAAAACAGGTAGATCTGCCGGTGATCGGGATCATCAAGCGTGTATACGGGGATAACCCGGTATTTATTACTCCGACGATGAAGGAAATTGATGAACTGATGACAGTAAGACCGGAAATCATTGCCCTGGATGCGACATTAAGAGAAAGACCGGATGGCGTTTCACTGGATGAGCTGGTGCAGAAGATCCGTGAAAAATATCCGGAACAAAAGCTGATGGCCGACTGTTCCACTTTGGAAGAAATGATGCATGCCGATGCGATCGGATTTGATTTTATCGGAACGACACTGGTAGGCTATACGGAACAAAGCAAAGGCGATAAGATCGAAGCGAACGATTTTGAGATTATTCGTAATTTATTGGCCAAAGCCAAGCATCCGGTGATTGCCGAAGGCAATATCGATACACCGGAAAAAGTGAAACGGGTACTGGAGCTGGGCTGCTATAGCTGTGTGGTCGGTTCGATCATTACACGTCCGCAGCTGATCACAAAGCGCTTTGTGGATGCTATTAAACAGTAAGAATCGTGTCAGTAGACACGATTTTTTTTAATGTTTATAATGGATAGCAGAATGAAGGTGAAACTGTGTTAAAACAAGAACAATTGGAACAATTATTAACAAGAGCGATGCAGTCCAATGCGGATTTTGCCGAAATCTTTGAAGAAGAAGGAACCAATGAAGGAATTTCCATGCTGAATGACAAGGTGGAATCCGTGAATCGTAATTATAAAGCCGGTATCGGTATCCGGTTATATCAGGGCGTACAGTCTGTCTATGGTTACAGCAATCAGATGGATGCAGCTTCTTTGCAAGCGCTGGTAGATGATCTTCGAGACGCTTTAGGTCGAAAGCAGGTTGATATAAGTGTTTCTTTAAAAGAGGAAATCATTGAAAACCGCCATCCGGTGCAGATTGATCCGATCGATGCACCACTGCAAGAAAAGGTGGCCTTATTACAGAGAGCCGATCAGGCAGCTAAAGCGGTTGATGAAAAAATAGTGAAGACGCAGACCGGTCTGTCCAGCGTGCGCCAGCATGTACAAATTTCCAACAGTGAGGGAAAACTGGTCCGGGATACAAGGATCCGTACGCGATTACGGGTCAGTGCCTATGCGCAGCAAGATGAGGATATGCAGTCTGGTTTTGATGCACCAGGCGCCAGCAAAGGTCTTGAATTCTTTGAAGAAGCTACACCGGAATCCATCGGACAGGAAGCTTCTCGGATTGCTTTGGTATTACTGGAAGCTAAAGACTGTCCAAGCGGTAAAATGCCAGTAGTCATCGATAATGGTTTTGGGGGCGTCATCTTCCATGAAGCGTGTGGTCATGCTTTGGAAGCAACAGCTGTGGCAAAGAACCAAAGCGTTTTTGCCGGTAAGCAGGGAAAGCAGATTGCCAGTCCCAAAGTGACGGCTTATGATGATGGAACAATTCCGAATGCATGGGGTTCGGAAAACATTGATGATGAAGGCAACCTTCAGCAAAGACGTTGTCTGATTGAAAACGGTATATTGAAAACGTATATGATCGATCGTTTAAATGGACGTCGTATGGGACTTTCTTCGACAGGAAGTTCGCGAAGGCAATCATATAAATATGAACCAACCAGCCGCATGAGCAATACATTTATAGCTGCCGGCCAGGATTCTTTTGAAGATATGATCGGCTCCATCAAAAAAGGTCTATATGCCAAAAAAATGGGTGGTGGATCGGTCAATCCACAAACCGGAGAATTTAATTTTGCGGTCAATGAAGGCTATTTGATTGAAAACGGACAGATTACCATTCCGGTCAAGGGGGCTTCCCTGATCGGAACCGGGGCTGAAATCTTAATGAATATTGATATGGTAGGAACCAATTTAGAAAGAGGGACCGGCATGTGTGGGGCTTCCAGCGGCAGCATTCCAACCGATGTCGGGCAGCCGGCTATCCGGGTTTCTTCCATTACGGTAGGGGGAACTGCCAATGAATAAACAATTATGGATCCAAAGAGCTTTGGAAAAGGGGATCGAATGCTTTGAAATCTACCAGTCGGTACAGAAGGAAAAGACATTGACCTGGTTTAACGGACAAGTGGATACCTTTGTTACCAGCAATGTACTGGGGACTTCTGTCCGTGGTATCTATGAAGGCAATATGGCCAATATCGCTCTGGAGGATGTTAAGGACGACAAGATGGATGAGGTATTGGATGGTCTGATCCAGCAGGCCCAAACCATCACTACCATTGAAAAGGATGCTTTACGTAAGCCCGAGACAGTAAAACCGGTTGATAACAGTCAGACATGGATCCAACCGGACCTAGAGACGGTAAAAAATTTAATGAAGAAACTGGAAAACGATTTGATGGCGTATGACACAAGGATCGTACAGGTGGCATCTCTAGGCTGGCAGGAAGAGTACAGTACAAGGGAGATCACCAATTCCTATGGGATAGATCTGAAGGATGAAAGTACCGTGCAGTATTTGATTGCCAGTGTAGTGGCGCAGGAAAACGATGTGGTCAAAGATGATTATAAGATTGAGGTAATCCATGATCTGAAGGATTTTGATGAAGAAGCTTTTGTGAAAAAACTTTGCGAGGATACCTTATTTAAGCTTCATTCCACATCACTGAGTTCAAGAACATGCCCGGTTATCTTTGAAAAAGAAGCGATGAGAAGTCTGTTCAGTGCCTTCAGTGGTTACTTTAACGGTGAATTGATCTTTAAAGGAATTTCTCCGATCAAGGATAAGCTGGACCAGAAGATCTTCTCTGAGCAGATTACCATCGTAGATGATCCGCGCAACACAGATTGTCTGACTGTATTGAACTTTGATGATGAAGGATGTCCGACCCGACGAAAAGTATTGGTCGATCACGGCGTCTTTACCTCGATGCTGCATGATACCCGTTCAGCCATCCGTATGAACAGCACTTCGACCGGAAATGGTTTTAAATCCGGGTATGCCTCCAGTGTCTCGGTAACACCGTTCAACTGCTGCATTCTGCCGGGAGAAAAGTCGCTGGAGCAGATGTGCCAGGACATGAAGGAAGGTCTTGTGATAACGGATCTGCAGGGATTGCATGCCGGTCTGGACTTTGTCTCCGGGAACTTTTCCTTACAGTGTACGGGATACTGGGTCAAAGACGGTAAGAAAGACCATGCGGTGGCTTTGATTACGGTTGCAGACAACTTCTTAAAGCTGATGAACAAGGTGGTTTCTGTAGGAAACGATCTGGATTGGAAATATTATTCGATCGCCACACCAAGCATTGCGTTCACGGACTGTGCTATCAGCGGGGAATAAACGAAGAAAGTGGACATACAAAAGGACATAGAATCATAGAGAAAATAATAGCATATTCTTGCGTATACTGATATATCATACCCAAAAGAAAAGAGTGAGGTTATGGGACGGAAGAAAAAAGACGGGCGCAGAATATGTTATTATCTTGCAAACGATGTTTATGAGGAATTAACAGAATATGCTGAAAAAATGGGTCAAACCAATACCATGGCGATTGAAAGAATTTTGACTGGATTCTTTGAAGCAAATCGTTCGAAAGAACAGGAATCATAGGATTCCTGTTTTTTTAGCGGGAATCCAATCATGGGTATGGTATACTAAAAAAAATGAAAGAAGGAGAGTTATGAATACAGCATTATTAATCATGGCAGCCGGAATCGGTTCTAGATTCGGTGGTGGGATCAAACAACTACAGGCATTGGGACCAAATGGAGAAATCATCATGGATTATTCCATTCACGATGCAATTGAAGCCGGTTTCAACAAGATCGTCTTCGTTATCCGAAAGGATATTGAAAAAGATTTCCGTGAAATCATCGGTGATCGTATTGAAAAAATGTGTGCAGACCATAATGTTGAGGTCGCTTATGGATTCCAGGCGCTCGAGAACATTCCGGAAGGGTATAGTGTACCGGAAGGAAGAGCAAAACCTTGGGGAACCGGGCAGGCTGTACTGGCGGCAAAAGATGTAATCAATGAACCGTTTGTGGTCATCAATGCAGATGATTACTACGGAAAAGAAGCTTTTGTAAAACTGCACGAATACCTGGTACAGGAACATGGAGAGAACGAATTCTGTATGGCCGGATTTATCTTAAAGAACACGCTATCCGATAATGGCGGTGTTACCCGCGGTGTCTGCCAGGTGGATGAGAATGGCAACCTGACAGATGTCATTGAAACTTCGGATATTATGAAAACGGTGGAAAACGGTGTCGTAGGAGCCAGCGTGGATGGCAAAGCAATTGATGCCAATTCTTATGTATCCATGAACTTCTGGGGATTGATGCCTGGATTTATGAAGACATTGGAAGAAGGCTTCAAAGAATTTTTCGAAAAGACTGTTCCAGCTAATCCGTTAAAGGCAGAATATCTGATCCCAATCTTTATCGGGGATCTTTTGAAAGAAAACAAGGTTTCTGTTAAGGTACTGGATACACAGGACAGCTGGTTTGGTGTTACCTATAAGGAAGATAAGGAGTATGTCATCAACAGTATCCAGCAGTTGATCAAAGACGGCGTATATAAAGAAGATCTTTTCAGTGATCTATAATAAATAATAAAGTCGATTCGAAAGAACCGACTTTTCTTTTGTTACCAGATGCAGGAAGGCTCATCACTGATGATCATTGCATGAAACAGCTGTTCGGAAGAAACCGTAAATCCCTCCTGGGCGCTGAAATACGGATCCAAAAACGTAAAGGTTGTTTCTATATTGCTGTCATTACCAAACAAGTCATCGACCTGAATTTGTATAAAAGAAGGATATCCATCTTTGATATTATGAATGATCCGGTATTTAAATAACTGAAGGGTCGTATCATTGTAATCTTGAATAGTCAAAGATTGCAGACCATAACCGGCATCTGTCTCACTTTGTGGCTGGCCTCCAAGCAACTGATTGTTGAGATAGGAGACAAGCTCATAATCATATGTACCCAGCCATCCGGTCTGATCATCTGGCAATTTTGTGTTCATCGCCGCTGCCAGCTCGTTCTGGTTTTTGTGGATACCAAAATATTCCAAAGTTATCTGTACACATGTTATAGAGCAATAATAGGGTTTTCTTGTTGGATCCTTCTTATTTGCAGAGTATTTTCTGTATCCGTTATGTCTAAAGCTTCTACTTTTTTTGATTTAACAGGATCTGATGAAGTGTCCGTTTCCTATTGGTTATTAGCAGAAAATGGCTCCTTTTCTTCTGCCTGTGGTATAACATGAGAACAGCTGCATACAAGAATAAGCAGGACCAGACACAGATTTTAATGTAGTTTTAAATGTTTTCACATTTTTCCAATAATGTTTCCCATTGCTGGTCAACATATTCCTGGGCTGTCTGAATGGTCCATTCATTACCCGGTAGGAAGCAGTGCTTGAAACGACCCTGCATCTTCATGAATTCTTCCACCGGCAGTTTCTTTCTCGGACGGTAGGTCAGGTACCATTTTCCATCAATGATTTCATAGAGAGGCCATACACATGTTTCTACTGCCATTTTGCAGATTTGCGGCAGTAAATGTGCCGGGTACTGCCAACCGCGAGGACATGGTGCCAGTACATTCACAAAACATGGGCCTTCTGTATAAATTGCTTTATGGGCTTTTTCATGGAAATCTTTGAAATTCCCCAAGAAGGTAGTCTGTGCAACATATGGCAGATTGTGCGCCGCCATGATTTCTGTTAAGTTCTTTTTATTCTGCTTTTTTCCCGTGGATACCGAACCGGCCGGTGTTGTCGTAGCAGAAGCAAATTGCGGAGTGGAGGAAGAACGTTGGATTCCTGTGTTCATATAGGCTTCATTATCGTAGCAGAAGTAGGTCATGTCATGACCGCGTTCCATAGCGCCGGATAAGGATTGGAAGCCAATATCATAGGTACCACCATCGCCACCGATGGTCAAGAATTTATAGTTTTCTTTGACTTTTCCTCTTTTTTTCAAAGCTTTATAAGCTGCTTCTACACCACAGGCTGTAGCCGAAGCGTTTTCGAAGGCGGAATGAATATAACTGTCTTCCCAAGCTGTATATGGATATTGAAAGGAAGAGACTTCCAGACATCCGGTCGCATTGGTAATGACCGCTTTATCGCCTTCATCCAGTGCACGCATCATGGCACGGCATGTAATTCCGGCCCCGCATCCGGCGCATAAGCGATGCCCGGCTACGAAGCGTTCCGGCTTTTGAAGTTCTTTTCGTAAATTATAAGCCATATCAGAATACCTCCTTTTGGGAGCTTCTTTGTCCCATATGGATATATCGAGGACCGGTGATGCCGGTTTCTAAAATCTTCAACAAATGGCGATATACTTTTTCGATATCCTGCACAGTGACATCACGCCCGGCCAGACCATACACAACATCGATCATCTTTGGATGGGTTTCCAGATCGAAGCAGGCACCAGCCACTTCCGCAAATAATGGACCACCGGCAGAGCTGTAGCCTTCGGATTTATCCATCACAGCTACGACTTTCACATGGGATAAAGCAGATGCGATTTCTTCCGCCGGGAACGGTCGGAAGACGCGGATCTTGATCAAGCCGGCTTTGATACCTTGGGCACGTAACTGATCGATGCACACCTTGGCGGTTCCCGCCGTCGAGCCGATCAGCACTAGAGCAATTTCGGCATCCTCCATCTTATATTCTTCAAAGAATCCATATTTTCTGCCAAATGTTTTTTCAAAATCAGCTGCCACTTCCAATACTGCCCGCTTAGCATTTTTCATCGCCTCTGCCTGTTGTACTTTGTGTTCCATGCAATAAGGACAAGTATCATAGGGACCGACAGCCAGAGGATGATCCCTGCCAATCAACGCATGCTCCGGATTATATTCTCCGACAAATTTTTTGACCGCATCGTCTTCTTCCAACAGGATATTTTCCACGGCATGCGAAGTGATGAATCCATCCTGACAGATCATGATCGGCAGACGAACATCCGGTGTTTCCGAAATACGCATTGCCTGCAGATAGTTATCATAAGCCTCCTGGTTGTTTTCGGCATAAATCTGGATCCACCCGGAATCACGAGCCCCCATAGAATCAGAATGGTCATTGTTGATATTGATCGGACCTGTCAGAGTACGGTTGACACAGGCTAGTGTAATCGGCAGCCTGCTGGAGGCAGCTACATACAATACTTCATACATAAAAGCCAATCCGGCAGATGAAGTAGCCGTTACAGCGCGGGCACCTGCAGCTGCAGCACCGATACATGTGGACATGGAAGAGTGCTCACTTTCAACCGTAACATATTCTGTATCTACCTGTCCGTTAGCGACATACTAGGCAAAATATTGTGGGATTTCTGTCGATGGCGTAATAGGAAAAGCTACAAATACATCCGGATTGATCTGTCGCATCGCATAGGCAATAGCTTCATTTCCGGAAAGACGTTCACGAATGCTCATTAGTCATGTACCTCCTTTTCCATACGAATCGCTTCAAAAGGACAAGCAGACATACAGATGCCGCATCCTTTACAATGATCATAATCAAAATCGGTACGTTTTCCGTTGACAACCGGTATGGAGGAATCCGGACAGAACGGAACGCACATTAAACACTGTTTGCATTGATCCTGCATCCATACAGGTACATCGGACCGCCATTGACCGGTTAATGTCATGCGGGCTGTTCCTCCTTCATAGATTTCTCCACCTGGTGTCATTTCCTGCCACGGAGACTGTTCATTGATATCTTTTGCGTGGATCATTTTTTAACCTCCCTCATTGAACGGATCAGACAATTCATGTTGCCTTCGATCACCTGCGGTTTTGTCGCAAACTTATGATGGAACGAATCCTGCATATCCGCGATAAACTGGCCTTGTTCCAGAACCCCGCTGACCTTGACGATCCCGGCTAACATCGGCGTATTCGGAAAATACCTTCCTAAGTATTTTTCACTGATTGCCCGTGCATCGATCGTATAGACATTACCGGTATAACCGTTAAGTTTCTCTCTTAATTCATTCGGTTCTTTGCCGGAATTGATCAGAATACCACCTTCCGGATCCAGGCCGGCTGTTACATCTACGGAATCCAGCAAAGATTCATCCACAACCACCACATAATCTGGTTCATAGATATTGGAATGGATCGAACAAGGTGTATCACTGATACGATTGTATGCGGTGATCGGAGCCCCCATACGTTCTGGTCCATATTCCGGGAAGCCTTGCACATATTTTCCTGAGGCAAAAGCAGCGTCTGCCAGCAGCAGGCAGGCTGTTTTGGCGCCTTGGCCTCCGCGTCCGTGCCAACGGATCTCAACCATGTCTTTTTTCATTTTTCTTCCTCCCTGTCATGTACATAAAAAGGCTTCCATCCCCTAGGGACGAAAGCCTATTCTGCTCTTTCGCTGTACCACCCATTTGATGACTGCATACCAACATATGCGCTTCTTGTAACGGGGAAAACCGTCGACGCTTACTTACATTGGTGTTCAGGTCGCAACTCCGGAGTGATATTCAAGCAGGACTTTGTACTGATTTTCACCTACCATCAGCTCTCTTTAACGACGTTTCTGCTCTACTGTCTCCATCTTCGTTTTTTTGGACAGACTGGTTTATTCGATTGTTAAAAATAATTCTAGAGAAAAAGGAAAGGTTTGTCAATGAATTATTAGGGATTCTTAATTATTTTTGTAGATTAAAACAGTCAGTTTTTCAACGACAGAAGAAAATAGGAAAAAAGATAATGTTAAAAATAACAATAGTTGTATCCTCAGATACAGACATAAAACGGATGCATCATTATAATAAAGGAACAATCGAATCAGAGAGGAGGACGAACCATGAGAGCTCATGTCGACCAGAATGATTGTATCGGATGTGGTTTATGTGTGGCAACAGCACCTGACATCTTTGTGATGAATGAGAATGGGAAAGCACAGGCTATAACAGAAACTACGGAGAAGAACCATCAATTGGTGAGGGAAGCTATTGAAGGATGTCCAGTAGGGGCAATCCAGGAAAAAGAGCATCAGGAGGAAAACAGATGAAAAATAAAATGTTTTGTTATCAATGCCAGGAAACAGCCGGAGGAAAGGGCTGTACTGTTTCCGGTGTATGCGGAAAGAAACCGGATGTAGCCGGTATGCAGGATTTATTGATCTATGTTACGAAAGGATTATCGACCGTTACGACACAATTACGAAAGGAAAAAAAATCCGTTGATAAAACAGTGAATCATCTGGTGACGATGAATTTATTTACGACGATCACAAACGCAAATTTTGATAAAGAGGCACTGAGCCGACGTGTGGAAGCGACACTGGACAAGAAAACGGAGCTGTTAATGCAGGTAACGGATGCTTCAAGTCTGCCGGAAGCAGCTTTCTGGCGTGGAGAACCCGATGAGTTTGAAACAAAGGCAGCATCTGTCGGTGTATTAGAGACAGAGAACGAAGATATCCGTTCTTTGCGGGAGCTGATCACATATGGACTGAAGGGGCTGGCTGCTTATACAAAGCATGCCAATGCTTTGTTAAGAGATAATGAAGATGTGGATGCGTTTATACAAAGCACTTTAGCTAAAACGCTGGATGACAGTCTGAGCATGGAAGATCTGATTGCGTTAACCATGGAAACAGGAAAATATGGTGTGCAGGGTATGGCAGAGCTGGATACAGCCAATACGGATAGATATGGGCATCCGGAGATTACAACTGTGGATATTGGTGTACGAAAGAATCCTGGTATTCTGATTTCGGGACATGATCTAAAGGATCTGGAAATGCTGCTGGAACAGACTGTCGGAACCGGTGTGGATGTATATACGCATTCGGAAATGTTACCTGCTCAGTATTATCCGGCATTTAAAAAGTATCCGCACTTTGCTGGCAATTACGGCAATGCCTGGTGGAAACAAAGAGAAGAGTTCGAGAAGTTTCACGGTCCGATCTTAATGACCACCAACTGTGTGGTGCCGCCTTTGGCTAGTTATCGGGATCGTTTATGGACAACAGGAGCAACAGGCGTTCCGGGCATCCGACATATCGATGGAAAATACGGAGAGACAAAGGACTTTTCTCCGATGATCGAACAGGCAAAAACCTGTGAAGCACCGGAAGAGCTGGAAACCGGTACCCTTGTGGGAGGTTTTGCGCATGAACAGGTTTTCGCATTGGCGGATAAGGTTGTCGACGCTGTTCGGTCCGGCGCTATTCGTAAATTTGTGGTGATGGCTGGCTGTGACGGGCGTATGAAATCCAGAGACTATTACCGGGAGTTTGCCCAAAAGCTTCCTAAGGATGTAGTTATTCTTACGGCGGGATGTGCGAAGTATAAATACAACAAACTACCACTGGGAGATATTGATGGAATTCCAAGAGTGCTCGATGCCGGACAGTGTAACGATTCTTATTCTCTGGCTCTGATTGCTTTAAAACTACAGGAAATCTTTGGATTGCAGGATATTAACGATCTTCCAATCGTATTTAATATTGCCTGGTATGAACAGAAAGCGGTCATCGTTCTGTTAGCTTTGTTGTATCTAGGTGTCAAAAATATTCATCTGGGACCAACATTACCAGCCTTTTTATCGGAAAATGTAACAAAAGTCCTTGTGGAAAACTTTGGTATTTCCGGGATCGGCACAGTAGATGAAGATCTGACAAAGCTGATCGGAAATGCATAAAAAATCTAATATCCGAAAGGATGTAAAGAATGATAGATATTCATTTTGAAAAGGATCAACAAAGAGCGGCAGCGTATGATCATGGGAAACAGGTTGGTGTTTGTGAAATACAGATCGTCGATAAAGAGTGGACGATCATGCACACGAAGGTAGATCCGGCCTATGGTGGACAAGGAATAGGGAAAGCATTGGTACAATGTGTTTATGATCAGGGCAAAAAGGAAGACGCAAACATCATTCTTGTCTGCAGTTATGCCAAAAATCTATACAATAAAGGAAGGGCCTCTTAAAGGCCCTTTATCTATGCACGCTAGCTATTCACCGGCAATCTGTTCCAAAAACAATTGGGCCTCTGCAGCACCGCCGCAAGACCGGAAGCTTTCGGATATCTTAGAAGCATTGTTTTTATATCCAGGTTCATTCAGGATCTGCTGCAAGGCCTGCAAAATTGCTTGTTCAGAAATCGAAGTCAATCGCAAACCGGCACCAAGTTCTTCGACTCTCTTAGCTACAGCATTTTGCTCCGGTGTCTGCGGAAACAGAATCAGGGGTACTTGGAAATATAAACCTTCCGAAGCAGAATTCATCCCGCAATGTGTGATGAATGCATCGGCAATGGAAAGAACCGCCATCTGATCCACTGAATCGTAGATTTGTATATTTTCCGGCAGCTGGTCATAACACTCAGGATTTGTTCCCATAGAGATGATAACCTGCCAGTCCGTCTGTCCTAGTACATGTATACAGTTACGGTAGAATTCCTTGTTGTGATTGACAGTTCCCATCGAAATATAAACAAGCTTATCCGAGGTCTTTTCCATAGGCTTGATGATAGGTCGGATAGATGGTCCAATGAAATGATACTTGTCAGAGAATGTTTCCGAACACGGCTGGAAGTACTTCGAAGTGTAAACGATCGTATTTGTATCATTGTCATTCTGCACTATATCGAGCAAGCTCTTTATCGGATAGCCTTTCTCGCGAAGGCGTTTGAGCTGTTTATTGATGCGCGGCATTGCCATCAGCATCCTGGCAATATCCCATACGCTCTCCTGCATATATTTTGCAGA
>DGUK01000052.1 GCA_002394635.1 Faecalitalea sp. UBA4312 | reverse complement strand
ATGAATAAGGAAGGAATGAAGCCGGTATGAGAAATCGTAGATTAGGCCGCACAGCGGATCATCGAAAAGCATTATTGAGAAACATGGCAACATCGTTAATCGAAGCCGGACAGATCGAAACCACAGAAATGAAAGCCAAGGAACTGAGTGCTGTCATGGACAAGCTGGTAACACTGGCAAAACGTGGAGATCTGCACGCAAGAAGACAGGCCGCCGCTTATGTAAGAAATGTAGAGGTCGATGAAGAAGGAACAAAAGCATTACAGAAGTTGTTCAATGAGATCGGACCTGCTTATGCAGACCGCAACGGAGGATATACAAGAGTCGTAAAGACAAGGATCCGCCGTGGGGATGCAGCACCAATGGCCATTGTTGAATTTGTGAAGTAGTTTTCTACTTCACTTTTTTAAAAAAAAACATTATGATGGATATTAAAGAATACGCAAAAAATCATCATATTCCTGTCATGATGGATGAAGGCTTGGCACTTCTCAAATCTAAGATCCGGGAATACAATTGCCATTCTTTTTTGGAAATAGGGACTGCCGTTGCCAAAACATCTCTGGAAATTGCAGCTATGTACCCGGATATGAAGGTCGTAACGATTGAAAGAGATCCAGAGATGATCCAGCAGGCATTATCCCGTATTGAGACCTCTCCATATAAAAGTCGAATTACTTTGATCCAGGGGGATGCGCTAACGGTGGAAGTTCCTTCAGGACCTTATGATTGTATATTCATTGATGCTGCGAAGGCGCAGTATACTCGCTTTTTTGAGAAATATGTTTGTTTACTATCCAATAATGGTATAATTGTTTCTGACAATATGAACTTTCATGGATTGGTAGATCATCCGGAAAGAACACATAACCGGAATACCAAAAACCTTGTTAAGAAGATTAACAAGTATAAAGAGTATTTACGGTCATTAGAGGATTTTAAAACTACTTTTTATGAGGATGGCGATGGAGTCGCAGTGACATTGAGGAGGAAGTAAAAATGAGTTTGTTCAGAGCGTTGCTCGGCATGGCAGCGGTGGCAGCGACCGGAGCTGCTGTTGCCGGAAAAATAGTAAATGATAAAAAAAGACAGGAAGAACTAAATGAATTTTTGGTCCCGGAAGTCGATGAACCGGTTGTTATGGATATTCCTGAAGATGAAGATGTGCTGGATATGGATATTCGTTCATTGAAGGGACAGGATATCTCAAATGTTTTGTTTATATTCAAGGTACAGGATGCACAGTCTGCTCATGAATTGCAGAGACTGGCAGCAGAAGAACATATGGGTTCAACGTATGATGATGAAGCAGGAACCGTAGAAATCGTATATCAGGAATCCTTCGGAGAAACGGAGCTGCAGAATCTGTATAAAATATTAAAAGATATCAGTAAAGAATGCGGCGCAACTTATAAAAAATATCATTTTGAATAAGGATGAACATTCAATGTTTTATCCTTTTTCTTTACGAGGAGGAATGAATATGACAAACGCAATCGAAGTCAAGGACCTTTGTTTTTCCTATGACGAGAAAAAAACAACGATAGACCATATTTCTTTTTCAATCCCCCAGGGAAGTTACACGACGATCATTGGACATAATGGTTCGGGTAAAAGTACAATTGCCAAGCTTTTGATCGGCTTGTTAAGGGCAAAAAGCGGAAGCATCCGTATTATGGGTCAGGAATTAACAGAAGAAACCGTATATGATCTGCGCAAACACGTAGGAATCGTATTTCAAAATCCGGATAATCAGTTTATAGGGTCTACGGTGGCAGATGATATTGCTTTTGGATTGGAAAATCATTGCGTCCCACCGGAACAAATGCAGGAAATTGTTGAAAAGTCGGCGGCTAAAGTAGGTATGACCGAGTATTTGAACACTGAACCTACGAATTTATCCGGTGGTCAGAAACAAAGAGTTGCGATTGCCGGTATTCTGGCGATAACACCGGATATCATTATTTTTGATGAATCCACAAGCATGCTGGATCCACAGGGAAAAGCGAGCATCAATGAGCAGATCCGGCAGCTTCATGAAGAAAGAAAGATTACCGTTTTGTCAATTACCCATGATATGGAAGAAGTGGCACAAAGTGAATATGTACTTGTGCTCAACAAAGGAAAAATAGAAATGAATGGCTCTCCGAAATATGTTTTTTCAAATCATGGAAAACTTCGGGACATGCAGTTGGATATACCGTTTGCGCTGCAGTTTTCTAGAAAAATGCAGGAAAAAGGTTTTTTGTCTATCGATGCGATAACGCTGGATGAGGTGGTGAATCAGTTATGTCAATTGAAATCAAAGAATTAGAACATACCTATAACGCAAATACACCGTTTCAGCATGCCGCCTTAAAGGGAATTGATCTTGAGATACCGGAAGGAAAAGTGACTGCCATCATTGGCCAGACCGGATCCGGAAAGTCGACACTGGTTCAGCATTTAAATGGATTATTGATACCAACAGCTGGAACACTGGATATTTGTGGTTTTCATATTCAACCTTTATTAAAGATTAAAGATGTAAAAGAATTACGAAGAAAAGTAGGACTGGTATTTCAGTTCCCTGAATACCAGCTTTTTGAAGAAACTATTGAGAAGGATATTGCATTTGGGCCAAAAAACTTTGGTACATCGGAAGAGGATGCCAGAAAGCTGGTGAATGAAATATTGCCATATGTCGGTTTAGATGAAAGCTATCTTGAGCGTTCTCCTTTTGAGTTGAGCGGAGGACAGAAACGAAGAGTTGCGATAGCCGGTATTTTGGTTTTAAATCCGGATGTACTGGTACTGGATGAACCAACGGCAGGTCTGGATCCGCAAGGGGCCAAGGAAATGATGCAGTTATTTATGAATTTAAATCAAAAAGCCGGTAAAACGGTCGTCCTGGTTACCCATGATATGGAGCATGTAATGAATTATTGTGATCATGTTATTATCCTGGATCATGGAAAAGTGAAACATGAATCCAATGTTAAAACCTTTTTTATGCATCCGGAATGGATTACTTCCATCGGCATTAATCCTCCAGGACTGATTCGGTTAAAACTGCAGCTGCAAAAAAAGGGATTTGACATTCCTACTTCCGTTCTCACCATGGATGAACTGGTGGAATGTGTAACAAGGCAGGTGAAGGACCATGCATAATATTGCCTTAGGGAGATATCTGCCACTGGATTCTGTGATACATCGTATGGATCCACGATCCAAAATAATGATCATGTTATTTTTGATGATTTCCATCTTTATTCCTGCCGGGGTATATGGATATATCTTATTAGCAATTTTTATCATGATTACACTGGTATTATCCAAATTAAAACCGGGATATGCCCTTCGTTCTATGAAGCCAATGATCTGGATGATGGTTTTCCTTCTGATCATTAACTGTTTTGCGTTACGCACAGGAACACCTTTGTTTCATATAGGATCGTTTACCATCTATTCCGGTGCTATCAAACAGACCTTGTATATTGTTGTACGATTAATGATGATGATTGTCATTACGACTATTTTAACAGCTACCACAAAACCATTAGATCTGACACTGGGAATCGAAAAGCTGTTGAAACCTTTTGAAAAGATTGGTTTGCCTGCACATATAATTGCGATGATGATCAGTATCGCATTACGCTTTATACCTACATTGATTGAAGAAGCACAACGTATTATGAATGCACAGGCCAGTCGGGGTGTCGATCTGGAAAACGGGTCGATCAAAGAAAAAATCATGGCTATCCTGTCTTTGATCGTTCCACTGTTTGTATCTTCTTTTGACAGAGCTGATCAACTGGCGAACGCGATGGAGGCTAGAGGGTATGATCCAAATCAAAAAAGAACAAGATACAAGGTTTTGAAAATGACAGGTGCAGATTATACTGGAATGGCTTTAAGCCTCTGTGTTATGGCAGGATGTATTGTTATCGGGGTCTTATTATGATGATAAAAGCCGTTGTCGCTTATGACGGCTGGAAATATGCTGGCTGGCAGAAACAGGAAAACGCGGTTGGGATCCAGGACATCATTGAAAAAGCTCTGGGAAAGATCCACCATAAACCGGTTTCGATCCTTGCCAGTGGGCGAACCGATACCAAAGTTCATGCTCTTGGACAGGTATTTCAGTTTGAACCGTTGGAAAATATGCCTCCATACAAATATGTGCAGGCATTAAACACATTGTTACCGGAGGATATTCGGATCCAGAATGCCGAATATGTTGCGGATACCTTTCACGCACGTTTTGATGCTGTTTCCAAAACATATATGTATGTCTGCACTTATGACTGGAACAATCCTTTTACATATCGATATAAAGCGAAAATGCGAACAAAACTGGATCTGGAAGCAATGCGGCAGGGTGCGGTTCATCTGATTGGCGAACATGATTTCACCAGTTTTTCCAGTAGTAAGATCGATCCGCGAAAACCACGGATCAAGAAAATATTTCGCATCGATATAGAGCAGGAAGGAACGGATGTTCGTTTCATCTATGAGGGAAACGGATTTCTTCGTTATCAAGTACGCATGATGACGGGGGCCTTGATTGAAGTGGGAAAACATACCATTGAGCCGGAAACAATCAAAACCATGCTGGAAAAAAAGGACAAAGATGCGTGCCGTTATAACGCAAAAGGACATGGACTATATTTAGTTTCTGTAAAATACGGATCTTGATCCGTATTTTTTTTGATATAATCGCGATATAAAGGAAAATACATATGGCATATATAGAATTCAATAAAATTACAAAATTATATAAAATGGGAGAGATTGTGATCCCCGCTCTGGATGAGGCTGAGTTTACGATAGAAAGAGGTGAACTCGTATGTATCCTGGGACCTAGTGGTGCCGGGAAGACAACTTGTCTGAATATCCTGGGTGGAATGGACAGTCCGACGTCCGGTACCTTGTATATTGATGATACAGACATTACTTCTTTAAAAGGAAAGCAGTTGATTACTTACCGGCGGGAAGATGTGGGCTTTGTTTTTCAGTTTTATAATCTGATCCAGAATCTCACCGCCTTGGAGAATGTAGAACTGGCTGTCCAGTTGTGTCAGGATTATATTGAACCGGTACAGGTTCTTGCCAAGGTAGGATTGAAGGATCGTATGAATAACTTTCCTGCACAGCTGTCAGGAGGTCAGCAGCAGCGAGTGGCAATAGCCCGTGCGCTGGCTAAAAATCCGAAGCTGTTATTATGTGATGAACCGACCGGCGCTTTGGATGATAAAACAGGGCAGCAGATTCTGCAGGTATTAGAGGATACTTGTCGCAAGGAAAAAATGACAGTTATTATTGTTACGCATAATTCTGCGATATCTCAGATGGCAGACCGTATTATACGCTTTAAAAACGGCAAGGTCGCAAGCATTCAAAAGAACGAAAACCCCAAGCCGGTCAGCGAAATTAAATGGTAGATGAAAGGAGAAGCGAAGATGAAACATCGGATTGTAACAAATAGTATAAGGACAATTCATAGAAGCTTTCTTCGCTTTTTGTCTTTAGCTGTCATGAGCATGTTAGGTGTCTTTGCGTTTTCAGGTCTGCAGGCGACAAGCCCGGATATGATACGAACATTGGATGTGTACCTGGATCAGGCATATACATACGATATACAGGTAGTGTCCACAATGGGGATCTCTTCGGATGATATAGAACAAATCAAAAAATGTGCATCAGTTCAGGATGTACAAGGGGCCTATATACAAGATGCTATGACCACAATTAACGATAAAGAAAGTGTGGTGCGTATACAGTCGGTTCCCGAAACAATCAATCGTCTGACGGTGATCCAAGGTACGCTTCCTGTTGGCGAAAATGAAATTGTGGTTGAGGAAAAGCTGCTTGAAAACAACAGATTAAAGATTGGTGATACGATCCAAGTTGAAACGGATGGATTAAAGGAAAAGACATTGAAAATTACCGGAACGGTAGACAGCTCCCTTTATTATAACAATGTAGACATTGATCCACGAAGAGGGAATACAAGCATTGGTACAGGCACTGTAAATTATTATGCGTTTGCACCGTTTGAAGCCTTTGACCATAGCATATTTTCTTGTGCATATATAACAGTAAAAGGAGCCACAGAGCTGGTGACAGGGCAATCTGCTTATAACGAGCTTTGCCAAAAGGCTATGCATGAAATAGAGAAGATTTCCCAAAAACAGGAAGAGAAACGTTATAAGGAGCTTTGTGATGAAGCTATGGAATCGATAGAATGGCAAGTGTTGGAAAACTACGGGATGATCATACCGGATATGGTTCAGTCTATTTATGACCAGCAAATGGAAGAAATCAGCCAGCCTAGATGGAATATTTATGATCGTAACAATGATAGCGTTTATTCCGATTATATTGACGATGCACAGAGTATTGCGAATTTATCCAAAGTTTTTCCTACGGTTTTCTTTGCAGTTGCGGTGCTTGTCAGTCTTGTTTCCATGAACCGGATGGTAGAAGAAGATCGTTTGGAAATCGGTACTCTGAAATCAATGGGTTTTCCTAACAGGATGATTCTCAGTAAGTATATTGTTTTTTCCCTGGCAGCCACTTTGTCAGGATGTATGGTCGGTTCTTTGATTGGCCTGTGGTTTTTACCAACCATGATCAATAGTATTTATAAAATATTATTTGACGTGCCGAACTTTCAGTTAGGTCTATACCCGCTGACAACCGGATTTGGATTTCTAATTACTTTGCTCTGTGTATGTGGTACGACTGTCTGGACTGTGTATAAAGTGCTTCGTGAAAAGCCAAGCGAACTCATGCGGCCAAAGGTACCTAAGTCTGGTCAACGTGTCTGGCTGGAAAAAATCCCATGGATCTGGAACCGGTTAAAGTTTTCACAAAAGATTACCATCCGAAATCTGATCCGTTATAAAAAAAGGATATCAGTAACAATTGGCGGTATAGCCGGATGTTGCGCTTTGATGTTATGCGGGTTTGGGATCCGGGATTCCATTGTAGATATTCCATCGGCTCAATATGGAGATATTTTTCTTTTCGATGGGATGATTTATACAGATGGATCAAACATAGAGCTCCACCATTCTTTGATGACCAAACAGACTTCTGCTGAAATACTCAGTGCCAATGTCAAAGATACAGAGGTCAAAATATACATCATGAAAAACGACAAAGATCTTTCCTCCATTGCCTGTTTGAAAGATATGGATCATCAGCTCCATATGAAAAAAGGCCAGGTGATCATTACCGAAAAGCTGTCGGAGCTGAAGGGGTTAAAACCAGGAGACAAGCTGACGATGATCGATGTAGACCAGAAAAGCTATACGTATACTATATCAGGAGTTGCAAAGAATTATATTGATCATATTGTGTTTGTGGATGATGAAGATTTTGAAGCACAGGGAGGTCAATATCAACCGAATATCGTCTTTTTCCGTACAGGATCTATCCATAATTCTAAGAAAAAACAATTGAGCAAGCAATTGATGGAGCAGGAGGGTATCTTGAATGTTACATTTCAGTCTGATCTTGTCGATCGGGCGGATGATATGTTGAAATCATTGAATAAAGTAGTTTTTATCTTGATTGTTTTGGCCGCCTTGTTATCGTTTGTGGTCTTATATAACCTATCGAATATTAATATCAGTGAAAGAAGAAGAGAAATAGCCACCTTGAAGGTTCTTGGTTTTTATGATTCTGAAGTAGACGATTATATCGTAAAGGAAAACCGGATCCTTACATTCATAGGAATCATTCTCGGATTAAGTTTAGGGATCCTTCTGACACGTATCGTGGTCTCTACAGTTGAAATAGAAAGATGCCGATTTATGCAGCAGATCCATCCAATGAGCTTTTTCTGTGCATCGGCTTTATCGTGCTTGTTTACCTGGATCGTCAATCGGATCACGCATATTCATTTAAAACACATCGATATGATCGACAGTCTGAAAAGTGTTGAATAAACAATTGACTTTTACTTTCGTTTCCTCTATTATGGTATTGCTTTGAATTGAACCCCGGTACAAGTTCAAATCAAGGAGGAAGAAAAATGCGTCAAACAACAATGGCAAAACCAGCTGAAGTAAAGCGTACTTGGTACGTGGTTGACGGTGAAGGACAGACATTAGGACGTCTGGCTACCACTTGTGCCCATGTATTAAGAGGAAAGCATAAACCGACATATACACCAAATGTGGATTGTGGGGATTATGTAATCGTAGTCAATGCAGATAAGGTTATTATGACCGGAAACAAATTGAATACGGAAAAGTATTACAATCATTCAGGATATTATGGAGGCTTACGTGTTCGTTCTGCGAAAGAAATGAAAGCTAAATATCCGGTTGAATGGGTAGAAAGAGCAATTAAGGGTATGTTACCGCACACTCGTTTGGGTGACAAACAGCGTAGACATGTATATGTATATGCTGGAAGTGAACATCCGCATGCAGCTCAGCAGCCTGTTGAATTAAAGGTGAAAGGATAGGAGGAATAGAGGATGGCTACAAAGAAATCAAATACCGTTCAATACCACGGCGTTGGTCGTCGTAAAAGATCTGTTGCTCGTGTATTCTTGCGCCCAGGAACAGGAAATATCAAAGTAAACGGAAAAACATTGGAAGACTATTTGCCATATGAAACACTTCGTATGGTTGTTAGGGCTCCATTTGAAGTGACAGATACAGTTGATCAGTTCGATGTATTGATCAATGTACATGGTGGTGGATTCACCGGACAGTCCGGTGCAATGCGTCACGGAATCACCCGTGCCTTAATGGAAGCCAGTGATGATTATCGTCCGGCTTTAAAAGCTGCAGGATTTGTAACTCGTGATCCACGTGCGAAAGAACGTAAGAAGTACGGCTTGAAGAAAGCCCGTAGAGCACCTCAGTTCTCTAAACGTTAATACGCTTACTGTTGAACGCAAACCCCTTCATTGCGAAGGGGTTTTTTCATAAAATATTTTAGTGGCAAAGCCCCATTTTAGCCTTGTTCGGCTATATACTTTTTCATAGTTGCTGATGATACTTTTCATATCTGTCAGAAAATATGTTTCGTATTGTATGGATAGATATATTTTGTGATGAGTACAATATTCTGTCCTTTCTATGACCTGTAACAATGGTAGAAGACCACAGGCCGTTAGCATTACTGGGTAGTTACAAGCCACTCATTTTAGTGGATGGTAAATGTATCAACACGCTGATCCTGGCAACTTTTAATGAATAAAATCGTATAAAGGATATAATTATGAATTTTAAAGAATTGCATTTACGAAAAGAAATAGAAAAAGCATTAGATACTATGGGAATGGTCACCATGTTCCCGATTCAACAAAAAACCATATCCGCCATGATCAAAGGACACGATTGCATTGTACAGTCTAAAACCGGTAGTGGAAAAACTTTGTCCTATGTTCTGCCTGTTCTGCAGAAGTTAGATATTTCACAGAAATATCCACAGGCGATGATCGTCTGCCCAACCAGAGAATTATGCGTACAGGTCAAACAGGTGATAGATTCAGTCGGAGTAGATCTTTCGGTTAAATCACTGTGCCTGTTCGGAAAACAGCCATTCCGCTTTCAACGAGAAGATCTCGGTCAACGCTGTCATGTCATCATAGGTACACCGGGGCGGATCCTGGATCATTTGGAACAAGGAAATCTACATAGCGAAAATATGAAAACGGTGATATTGGACGAAGCAGACCGATTGTTGCATAAGGATTTTTATGAAAAGATTGAAGAAATCTTTGGATACATGACGGATGTGCAGTGCTGTGTTGTATCTGCAACAATGAATGAAACAGTGGATAGTTTTGCCGAAAAACACCTCAAGAGTCCACAACGGTTGACGGTGGAAACAAAGAATGAACAGATCGAACAAAGTGGATATATGTTGGCGGAAACGGATAAATGGAAAGCATTGGTTTCCATCCTGGAACAGGAAAAGCCTGATTCCTGTCTGATTTTCTGCGAAACCAAACAAAAAACCGAAGAAGTATATCAGAGCCTGGCTAAATATGATATTCTGGTTGACCGCATTCATGCAGACCGTTTGCAGTCAGATCGTATTGAGGCGCTGGAAGCATTTAAATATGGAAAGCTGCGAATCTTAGTAGCGACGGATGTAGCAGCCAGAGGGATTGATATTGAGCGCTTAAGTTTGGTTATCAATTATGATTTGCCGGAAACACCGATTATCTATACACACCGGATCGGACGAAGCGGCCGTCAAAACTGTATTGGGAAAGCTATTACACTGGTACGTTATTCACAAAAAGAGAAGGTAGGACAATATCCGTTTCCTGTCTCGATAAAAAAATGGACAGAAGAAGGGGACCTTTCGGCCTTTAAAAACGTAGTTTCTCTCAAAAAAAATATAGAGAACGATCTTCGCATCGGAATACATAAATTATATATCAGCGCAGGAAAGAAAAAAAAGATTCGTGCCGGCGACATTGTCGGAGCTTTATGTGCTGTGGAAGGAATAGAATTGGAAGATATCGGTGTAATCCAGGTACAAGAACATCAAAGCTTTGTCGAAATACACAATAATAAAGCAGATTTGGTTATGAAATACTTGAAAACAATTAAAAAAAAGCCGGTTCGCGTAGAACCTGCCGTTACCCGTTAAAGAACAGATGCTCAATAAGGATACGTAAACCGATAAGGATCAGAATGATGCCACCACATCTTTCGGCATAGGCTTCGAATAAGGTGCCCAGTTTCTTACCCAAAAGGACAGCGGCGAAGGATATTGTAAAAGTGATGCCGGCTATTAATCCACACGCTGGAAAAATGGATACTTTTAAAAACGCAAAGCTGATTCCGACAGCTAACGCATCAATGCTGGTGGCAATGGCCAGCACCAGTATAACGGACCAGGAGATAGAAGCGATTTCATTCGCTTCTTCTTTTTGTTCTACACTTTCTTTAACCATATGGATTCCGATGGCGGATAACAAGAAAAATGCGATCCAGTGATCGACGTTTTGAATCAAAGAGGAAAACCGAACTCCGCTAAAATAACCAATCAAAGGCATCATACCTTGGAATAAACCAAAAGCGACAGCCAGTTTCCATGCATATTCTTTAATATGCTCCCGATCTAATACCATGCCTTTGGCAATAGAGACTGCACAGGCGTCCATGGCAAGCCCGACACCAATTAATACAACTGATAAAAAATCCATTGTAAACACTCCTAAAACACCTATGAGAAATGTAACAAATTCATGAATTGAGTGCAAGTATGGTACAATAAAAACATGCTGAAAAAGACAACTTTTTATTTAGTTCGTCACGGACAGACATTGTTTAATCAAAGAAAATGGATACAGGGCTGGACAGATTCTCCTTTAACGGAACAAGGTATCCAGACGGCTAAACGTCTGTATCAGCCTTTACAGAACATCTCCTTCATTGTATGTGTAAGCTCAACGAGCGAAAGAGCGGTGGACACTGCGTACTGTATGGTGTCTGACCGTATGGAAGTCCGCACATATAAGGGATTAAAGGAAATAAATTTCGGACGGATCGAAGCAATGCCCATCGCCACAGCTTTTGAAGGCAAAGACCATCGGCTTGGATACACAGAATGGGGCGGGGAAAGAAAGATCGACGCAGTGAAAAGGTATCTGGATACATTGGAACAGATAGCCTGTCAATATGGGCCGGGAGAAATTCTTGTCAGTTCACATGGGACAATCATACGGGAACTGATTGCGCATATAGATCCGAACTTTGATGCTTATGTCAAACCACTGGCTGAACTTGTACCGAATTGTTCAATCACAAAAATCGGTTATGAAAATGGACGATGGAGCGTCGAAGGGTATCCGGATACATCTTATTTAGAATAAAAAAAAGAGCACATCCGTGCTCTTGATTGTTTATTATACGCAGCCCTGAGCTTTCATTGCTTCGGCCACTTTTAAGAAGCCGGCAATATTGGCACCAATGACATATTCCTTGTCGTGACCATATTCTTTAGCAGTGTCACGGCATGCCGCAAAGATTGTTTCCATAATACCCTGCAATTTTGCGTCAACTTCTTCAAATGTCCAAGACAAGTGCTGAGCATTCTGGCTCATTTCCAGACCGGAAGTGGCAACACCACCGGCATTGCTGGCTTTACCTGGGGCATACAGAACGCCATTGTTCATCAAATAGTGGATGGCATCTGGTGTAGTCGGCATGTTGGCCCCTTCACAAACGGCAAATACTCCGTTAGCTACCAGATCTTTCGCGTTATCCAGGTCTAATTCATTTTGTGTAGCACATGGTAAAGCGATATCACATTTAACGCTCCAAGGACGAGCTCCGGCTGTATAAACGGCTTCCGGGTGTACTTCTACATATTCTTTGATACGTCCACGGCGAACTTCTTTGATTTCCTTTACTAAATCCAGATCAATTCCGTTTTCATCATAGATAAATCCGTTTGAATCAGATAAGGTAACAACCTTAGCACCCAGCTGTGTAGCTTTTTCGCAAGCGTAGATAGCCACATTACCACTACCTGAAATCGCAACAGTTTTGCCTTCAAAGCTTGTTCCGTTGTCTTTCAACAGAGCATTCGTGAAGTAACAAAGGCCATATCCGGTAGCTTGTGTACGCGCTAACGAACCACCATAGCTTAATCCTTTACCAGTCAATACACCGCTCCATTCGTTCTTCAGACGCTTATATTGTCCAAAGAGGTAACCGATCTCACGGGCACCAACACCGATATCTCCTGCAGGAACGTCTGTGTCAGGTCCAACATGGCGATATAACTCAGTCATGAAGCTCTGGCAGAAACGCATAACTTCTGCATCACTCTTTCCCTTAGGATCAAAATCAGATCCACCTTTACCGCCACCCATTGGCAGAGTAGTTAATGAGTTTTTGAAGACCTGTTCAAAACCTAAAAATTTAATAATGCTCACATTTACAGATGGGTGGAATCGAAGACCACCTTTGTAAGGCCCGATAGCGGAGTTAAACTGGATACGGTATCCACGGTTGACCTGTGTTTTCCCTTGGTCATCTACCCAAGGAACACGGAAAATAATCTGTCGTTCCGGTTCAACCAAACGTGCCAGTACATCATCATCCAACAGTTCAGGATGTACTTGTTCGATAACGTTTAATGACTCAAATACTTCTTCAACAGCCTGAAGAAATTCAGTATCATTAGGGTTACGTTTTTTAACGGTTTCATAAAGTGCATTTAAATCTGCCATGAATCTTCCTCCTATATTTTTAAACAAAAACAGTATATCACAAAATATGAAAAGTGTTTCAAAAAAATTGAAATCAGTTTTCAAAGATGAATAAAAGCTGAAAATATAAAATATGCTATGATAGATAAGGTGATTATATGAAAGATAAAATCAATCGATTTATGAATGGCAGATATGGAGCCGACGATTTAAACAGGGCGTTGTCGATATTATCTATAATATTTTTGGGAATATCGTTGTTGTTTGAATTCTGGATATGGAAAGCTGTCTTTGCGTGCTTGGCAATCTATACTATATATCGGGTGTTATCAAAAAACATCGTAAAAAGACAATCCGAAAATGAGAAGTTTAAGCAGATATTGAAGATGTCTGAACGCCAAAACGATGTGATCCGCAGGAATCATGAAGACAAGAACTATAAATATTTTGTTTGCAGGCAATGTGGACAGAAAATTAGGATTCCAAGAAAAAAAGGAAAAATAGAAATAACATGTCCGACTTGTCGATATTCTTTTAAAGCAAAAACATAAAAGTGAAATCGAATAGAATGATAATGCGTTATATTTACCTTTATATAAAGCACAATCCGAGATAATTAACGAGTATTAAAACAAAGATAAAAAAATTTTTAAAAAAGTGATTGACTGAGATACGAATATTTGATAGTATAAGTAAGCGCT
>DGUK01000017.1 GCA_002394635.1 Faecalitalea sp. UBA4312 | reverse complement strand
GCATTCAGCTTGATCGTAATACCTCGCTCTCTTTCCAGATCCATGGAATCCAGAATCTGCTCCTTCATTTCTCTTTTCTCCACCGTATCGGTCAATTCCAGGATGCGGTCAGCTAAAGTGGATTTACCATGATCGATATGCGCAATGATCGAAAAGTTTCTGATATATTTTTGATCCATATCTTTCCTCCTATTCCACCGTTCTGCCAACCAGATTCCGACCTTGTCCATTATAGAAATCTTTCGCCGACATGACCGGTTTTCCTTCCATCTGGCATGTGTGTATACAAAGCAGTCCCTGATGCAGACTGACTGTATAACTGTCATAATTCCAACCGGTTATGACTCCGCACGGTTGTGTTGTACCAGTCACATAATCCACATCGAAAACTTTCCATTTCTTATTGCCGACTTTAAAATATGCTCCCGGTGTCCGATCCAGAGCACGGATCTGACAAAGAATACGCTCGTCGCTCTGTTGAAGATCAATATGTTCTTCTTCCTTTTTTATAATAGGAGCAAATGTTACTTCCGACAAATCCTGTTCCACGTACTCCGCCTTGTCTGAACAAATTATTTCATAGTTTTTTAAAATCAGTTTCCCGGCTGCCTGTGCCATTCGTTCAAATAATGTCGTAGAGGTTTCCTTTTCATCCAGCAATATTTCTTCAGTATCCAGAACCGGCCCTGCGTCCATCTTCGTTGCCATTTTCATCAACGACATACCGCTAATTTTTTCTCCGTCCCAGATAGCTCTTTGGATCGGTGCACCACCACGATATTTCGGCAGCAGTGATCCATGTAAATTCACACACCCATATATTGGATAGTTTAATATTTCATCTGGAACAATCTGGCCATAGGCACATGTAACGATCAGTTTTGGCTTCTTATCTAGAATCGGCTGGAAATCCTCGCGGATACGGACCGGTTGAAATACATCGATTCCGTAATCCAAAGCTACTTGTTTTACCTGAGAAACCGTTATTTTTTGTTTACGCCCTACTCTTTTATCCGGTTGTGTTACAACCAGATCCACTTTGATTCCAGCATCCAGCATCGTTTTCAATACATCTGCCGCAATCTTTGGGGTTCCCATAAAAATACATGAAGTCTCAAACATAACGTCACCTCCAGCTTGAGTATTATACCTTATTTTTTAACTCTTGTGTTGCATTAAGTAAGGAATTTTGCTATAATCCATTTGCGATTTATGTCAGGAGGTGCAAGCCATGCCACAAATTCAATCACAGAAAAAACGTGTTAAGACTAACAACAAAGCACATAAGCTAGTCGTATCCAGAAAATCAGCATTGAAAACAAGTATTAAAAAAGTACAAGCTTGTATTGATGCTAAAGATAAAGAAGCGGCTATCGCAGCGTATGCAGAATGCAGTTCTAAATTAGATGCTGCTGTCGCAAAAGGCGTTCATCACAAAAACTACGCAAGCCGTCAGAAATCACGTTTAGCAAAAGCTATTAATCAGATATAAAAAAGTATGAGAAAATGTTCTCATACTTTTTTTATGCCAGCATTTTTAATATAAACTGTTCAAAGCCCTCATCTTTATCCACAAATCCTCGCTTCATGTCCCTGTCAAACCGAGCCAGTTCACTAAGCTGATCTAACAATTGCTGAGGTGTATAGTCTTGTGCTCTTTGCATATTGATCTGAACCCTGTATGGATGAGCATGCAATTCAGAAGCAATCTGATCTTTCCACATTCCTTGATCCATACATACCCGAACCTGGAATAAAAAGCGGATCTGTCCAGCCAATAATCCGACAATTGCGACCGGTTCCATATTTTGAGCCCGGAAATTTCGATAATATGACAATAGCAACAATCCATTTTTATTAAACAATGCATCTACCATTTTAAAAACATCGTCAGTGGGTTCCACACTGGTTAAAGCTTTTACATCCTGCAAATGAATATCTGAATTATATATACTTAATTTTTCAACCTCATTGCCGATCTTCAAAGAATCCATCCCTACATGACGAGAAAACCATGTAAATGCATCCCGATCCATTCGTACATGAGAAGCTTTTAAGAGCTCTTGTATATAGCCTGGCTGGCTTTTGTGATCCAAAGCCTTGCACGCATACACCGTTGAAGCTTTCTCAAACGCTTTTACTAGTTTCTTCCGCTTATCCAAATTATCGCTGGGGCAACAATAAACCATAATCAACCGTTGATCCGTATCTAATCTTTTCAACAGTTCATCTGTTGAATACTTGGTCGTATCTTTACCAGAAAGAAACGTGGCATTTTCCAATATGATCATCTTTTTTTCATCAAAAATGGAAAAGCTGTCCATTTCCATAAAGAAATGACTCTGTTCTGTATTTAAAGCATCCATCGTAATCGCTGCCTCAGACATTTTATGTTTTTTCTTGATTTGACTGATCTTCTGAGCAACGCGACTGGCATCACTACCATATAAAACATAATTCATGATTCTATTATATCAACATTTCTTTAAATATGCTTATTTTTCAACAAGAGACATCAAACCGCTGGCTGTTTCCATCCACATAAAACCATGGAAAGTGCAAAGCCGGATCATACCTACTTCCTTTGTATCCAATGTATGGATCCCCAGACTGTGGCAACGACTGATAACCTGGCTGGAAGGATGCCCATATCGATTATGAAGTCCGGCGGAAACCAGACCGATTTTAGGACGGACTGTATCTAAAAAATCATAAGACGAGCTTGTTTTCGAACCGTGATGACCAAGCTTTAAAACATCAGCATTTAAATGGTATTTTTTCATAAGATCATATTCCACATCCACTCCTGCATCCCCCATCCATAAATAAACAAATCCATCATAGGAGAATAATGAAACGATGCTTTCGTCGTTTTCGTCTTTTGCCGTTCTTTGTGGCAATAATGAATGAAAAGGGTAGCCTACATCAGGGACCAGTTCTCTTTTGGTGATTACTTTTTTTACAGGGATCTTTCGTTGCAGCTGATCCTTTCCGCCACTGTGATCAAAGTCATCATGTGTTATGATCAACGCATCCAGTGAATGGATCTGCCATTGCTGCAAAACAGGTAAAATAATAGTTTCCACATTATCTCTGTACAGATTCTGTCCGCAGTCGATCATAACAGCAGATCGTTTAAACGGTTCTACGATCAATGTGCAGTCCCCCTGTCCTATATTGATCAGGATAACCTGAAAAAACGGATTTAATGATGTTTCAAAAAAAGGAAGACAGAAACATAACAGTAAAAACCGCTTTTTAAAACGAGTTAGGATCCATACTATTAATAAAGCAAAAAAGAAAAACGAAGGAAGATAGTAAAAAGTAAGATCCGGGCACTGATGCATCCATTGATTCCACGTTTCAAACAAGGTCCTCCCAGTTCCACTCAAAGATAATAAAAACATCATTCCCATAATCTTACGATTCAATCCAAAAGTAAGAAATGACAATATGTTCACTTTATGAAAGAAAACGAGTTGACAAAAAAACAAACTCACCTTCTCTAGGATCCATCGTTCCTTCAGATCATGACAGCTATACCGTAATAATTGCATGATCACTGGAAATACAAAGGTAAATTCACCAGCTCCGTATGGAACGATCCATAAAAAAAGGATTCCGGAAAAAGCCAAAGACGTTTCCCATTCCTTGAAGAAATATCTACCCGTTTGAAACAGAAAGTATCGGATCAACGTAGGTGTCATCACAAACAATTGACCATACAGTAAAATGGAAAACATCAGAATGCCCTGAGATACATTTCTTGTAAACCATCGCTGCAATATCCTCTTCCATAAGGAAAAGAAAGATAATATCGGCAAGCCCAGTTGGATCGTAATTTCCGACACTGTATCGTCATAGATTCCATAATAACAGGCAAGTGCCATAGGATCGGAGCGCAAACATCGGTATAAATAACTTTTTAATGAAGCGGATGGCTGAACACAAGCAGAAGATGATGATGAATAGCCAATTTTACGTTTTGCCATATGATCTGAAAACGAAAACAGACCAATATTCTTCAGGTCTTCTATTGGTTCAATATCCTTTACATCTACCTGATCATAAAAAGAAAGATCATCGCATTGGTACAAAACAACGGTTTCTTTTTTGTTCGTCGCAAGACAATAATTTTTATGGATCTCATAAACAACATAACGGCCTTGTTCCGGTTTATTCATAGACCCGGAAACCCTGATCAACGAAACAAGGATGATTCCGATACTAATCAGGATCCATGTACTTTTTTTATAACGTTGATATAAATACAACAACAGCAGTGCAGCTACAATGCAAGTGCCACTCTGATTTCCAATCAGCATGCAGATCCAAACACTAAAAAAAATCAACAAACAGTAAGTTTTCATAGGCAGATAAATTCCTGTAACCGTTCAAAGGTCTTATCCCCGATTCCCTTGACTTCCTTTAGCTGCTCTAAAGAGGAAAAGCTGGTTTGTGACCGGTATTCAATAATACGCTCAGCCATTTTGGGTCCGATTCCAGGTAAAGTCTGTAACTGTTCCAGACTGGCAGTATTAATAGATATCTTCTGTTCCTGCTCATCCTTCTTTATCGGAACTACGATTACTTCCCTGGGATCCACAACTCTGGCAAGGGATAATGATGAGGTATCTGCCGTTTCTTTCAATCCACCGGCATGATCAATGACATCTTGCATATTGGCATCCCATTTCACTTGATAAACGCCTGGTTTTTTAACTTCTCCTTTGATCTCCACTTCCTTGACGCTGGGTTGCACAAGATCAAGGCTCACTGGCTGTATTCTTCCAAAGCAGGTTAGGATAAAGGAAAAGATTACAATAAAAAAGAGAAGTGCTTTCTTCATTTAGATCACCCTTCTCTATTACGTTAAGATTATATTGTATGACTATTGAATATCGATAATTTCTACTTCGTATGGTTCATCTACACGATTTACCAAAACAGTATCCCCAACTTTTTTATCCATCATCGCTTCCGCCAATGGTGTATTGTTGGATAATTTTCCATTCAATGGATCGGCTTCAATAGAACCAACGATTGTAAAAGTTTTTTCTACATTTTCGGAAAGATCTTTTAAAGTTACTTTAGATCCCAACACGACAATCGCATTCTGATTCTGTCCACTATCTTTTTCCTCAATGATAACTGCATTTTTAATCAGTATCTCTAATTCACGAATTCGCGCTTCCACTTGTGCCTGATGCTCTCTGGCAGCATCGTAATCAGCGTTCTCGGACAAGTCCCCTTGTGCACGCGCTTCCTGTAATTCCACAATTACCTGTGCACGAACAGTATGTACTAAATGATCCTGTTCAGCAACCAGTGCATCATAACCGGCCTGGGTCACATAATTCTTATCGTTTGCCATTTTAACACCCCTTTTTTTCGCATTGTGATTATAACATAGAACAAAGATTAATCAAGGTACAAATTGTGCTGCTCCATGATTTCTTCGTGCTCTTCATATGTCTTGCTGTAATAGACTTTTCCTGTTTCCGGATCTGCTGCAAAGAACAAATATTCCGTATCCTGCGGATGTAGTACAGCATCAATGGCTTCCATACCCGGATTTAAGATCGGGCCGATAGGAAGTCCTTCCTCCAGATATGTATTATACGGAGACTCCATTTCCGTATTTACTTCACAATCCTGCGGATCCTCAAAGTCATCGTACAATGCATAACAAACCGTTACACTGGATTGCAGTTTCATATCCTGGTCTAACCGATTATAAAATACCCCTGCAATTGTTTTCATATCATCCACGCTGCCCGCTTCAAACTGAACAACACTGGCCAGGGAAACGATTTCATGAACCGTGTATCCACTTTTATCAATATCCTTCTTATACTTTTTATATACTTCATCAAATTTATTTAAAAAGGTTCGTGTGATCGTCTCTAATGAAGCATCTGTATCAAAAGAATATGTTTCCGGAAATAAATAACCCTCCAGTTTTACACGATAGTTCTTGTTATTTAATTCTTTTGGATTTAAGAATGCATAATCTTTCGCCAGCATTTCAATCGTCTTCTGATCATTCCAGTACGCAATGATTTCCTCAGTTTTGTACTGAGGATATTTCTCATGGATCATAGCAGCAATTTCTTTTGCCCATTTCCCTTCCGGAACGGTAATGGTCACTTGTTCAGATTGTGCATGATTTACATCTCCTAGATGCTCTAGGATCATCGGTGTATCCATTCCATCATTTAAAGTGAATTCCCCGGCATAGTATGTATCTTTATGTGTCAATTTAGCATACAGATAAGCCACCGTACGATTCCGGATCAGATGGTTATCCTCCAGGTCCTGCAAAACAGATGAATAAGATTGACCTTGTTCCACTTTAAATGAAACCTCTTTAGAGCCTTGGCCAACGGGTGAAAGACTGTACATGGAAAAACCGCCACATCCAATCAAGATCATCAGGATCAAAATAAGAATTGCTTTTAAAAACCCCTTCTTTTTTTTCTTAGGCATTGTCCTCATCCTCTACGAATGTATTGATGACCTCTTCTACCATATCCCATTCTTCTTCGGTTTCAATCGGAAGCAGATTGCCTTGTTCATCGTATTTTGATGCATACACATTCTCCTCTTCCAATTCCGGATCCTGAAATACAACATACTGGCTATGATAATCTTCACTGTCAAAAGTAAACAGGATGATCATCTTTTTTTCCTGTCCGTTTTCATCTTTTACATACAAACAATTTGAATCTAACATAAAAACTCCTTTCAAAAAAAGAATGGAGGTATCTACTAACCCCCATTTTTTTGTCGATCTAAATATCCCTGCAGGATTTCAACAGCCGCCATCTGATCGATGATCTTCTTACGCTTCTTTCTTGATACATCCCCTTGTAACAAAATACGTTCAGCGCTGACCGTAGTCAATCGTTCATCCCATAAATGGACTGTAATGCCTTCTTTTTTTAATTCTTCGGCAAAGTCCAATGATAATTGGCCACGAATACCAATATCCCCGTTCATATGTTTCGGCAGCCCTAATACTACTTCATGAATCTGTTCTTTGTCAAGCAGCTCTAGGATCCGGTCAAAACATGTATCGTAGTCATCACTCTCAAAACGAATGGTCGTCATAGCACGGGCAACCAGCTGTGATCTGTCACTGATGGAAACTCCACAGGTTTTACTTCCTAAATCAAGGCCTATGATCCGCGACATTATTTCTCCAGATATGCACGCACTAATTCTTCAATAATCTCATAACGTTCAATTCGCTGGATCAAATTACGCGCATTTTTATGAGAAGAAATATATGCCGGATCATTACTGATCAAGTATCCTGCAATCTGATTTACAGAACTATACCCACGTTCTTCCAATGCCTGACTGACTTCACGTAGAATAGCCTTAATATTCTCACGACGGATTTCCTCTGTAGTAAAGGTCATAGTTTCTGTAGCATCTCTCATTATAATCACGCTCCTTTAGTTATTACATTATACATGAAACGACATATCAATTGCAAGAATGCCGATTGTTTCTGATCTAGACTTCTTTGTAAAAAAATCCCCTTTCAATCATAAAAAGGGATTTTAAAACCTTTATAGTTTTTCCAGCTCTTCTTTGACAAACTGTAGAGCCTGATCAATGTTGGAAGCATCTTTGCCGCCCGCTTGCGCCATATCCGGTTTTCCACCACCGTTTCCTGAACAAAGCTGTGCAGCTGCTTTGACTAGTTTGCCGCTGTGTATACCGGATTTAACAGCCTCTTTTCCAGCTCCTGCCACAAATACAACTTTTTCTCCGTTCTGGTTAGCAAAGAAACATACGACATTCGCATCTTTCGCTTTTATGTTGGACACGATATCCTTTAACGCATTGGCATCCATATCTTTGACCTTTTTGATCAGAGCATTCACCTTGCCTAGCTTTACAATGTCTTTTTCCCAGTCTTGTGATTTTAACGCAAAGATCTGATTTTTCAGGTTTGTGATCTCCTTCTGTTGCTCTTTCATCTGAACATAGCTGCCTGCGACCTTTTTATCTAAGTTCTTAATTCCTTTTTGTTTGGCGCTAGCCGCAATATTTTCAAGCATTTTCTGATTTGCCGCAAATTCCTGGTAAGCCGCGAACCCGGTCTTGGCTGTAATACGACGAACATCCGAACCGATGCTTTCTTCACTGATAATCTTGCATACACCTATCTGACTTGTGTTGTTCACATGACAGCCGGCACAAAATTCCTTAGAAACAGGTCCCATGGTGACAACGCGAACACGATCCCCGTATTTTTCATTGAACAGAGCCATGGCACCACTCTTCTTGGCATCTTCAATATCCATAATTTCTTTTGTAACCGGATAAGCAGCCGCAATATACTGGTTGACCAATTTCTCGATTTGGGCAAGCTGTTGTTCACTGATCTTTTCATAATGGTTAAAGTCAAAACGCAGATAATCCGGACCATTAAAACTACCTGCCTGGTGCGCATGCTCACCGATGACCTGGCGCAAAGCACTTTGCAGCAAATGCGTCGCTGAGTGATTGCATGTAGTAGCCATTCTTGCCTTCATATCTATATTCTGATGGATCTCCATTCCGTTTTCAAGAATTCCCTCCAGAATCTTAACTGTCACCAGATGCTGACCATTCTTTATTTTTTGTACGTCTAAAACCTCACATTTTGTTCCAGCAGCACTTAAAGTACCTTTATCAGCTATCTGACCACCACTTTCTGCATAGAAAACGGTCTGATCAAACACAACCTGCCCTTCATCCGTTAAGACATCCACCGTTTGTCCATCTTTAAACAGGCCGATGATCGTACTGTCACATTCGTATTGATCATAGCCAATAAACTGACTTTCCTTTGTGAAATTCATCAGATCTTCATGCTGTGTCGCAAAAGACTCTTTTACATTACGGGCTCCTCGAGCCATGTCTTTCTGCTTTTGCATCTCCACATCAAATTCCTCTTTCAGAACTTGCACATTGTTTTCCTCGGCTATCTCGCGAGTTAGTTCAAACGGGAATCCATAAGTATCATATAATTTAAATACAATTTCACCAGAAAGCTTGCCATCGCATTTGGCCAGCTCCTGATCCAGCAAAGCCTGTCCTTTGTTCAAAGTACGACGGAAAGCCTCTTCCTCAATTTTGATCAGCTTCTGGTTAAAGGCTACATGCTCCTGCAGATAAGGATAGAAATCCTGCATTGTGTCCGCAACCACCGGTACCAGCTTATACAGGAAGGCCTGGTCAAATCCAAGCTTCAGCCCATAACGTGCAGCTCGACGCAGCACACGACGCAATATATATCCACGTCCCGTATTCGAGAAACCGGCACCGTCACTCATTGCGAATGTAATGGTACGGATATGATCGGCAATGACGCGATAGGCCATTTTGTATTCACCTTCATATGGGTGTTTTGCCATTTTTTCGGTCTCATGAATAATTGGCAGGAATAAGTCAGTATCAAAGTTTGTCTCACCATCCTGGATCAGAGCCACTAATCGTTCCAGTCCCATACCGGTATCAATGTTCTTCTGTGGAAGTTCCTTGTATTCTTTACGATCGATTTCCGGATCACAGTCATATTGAGAGAATACGACATTCCATACTTCAATATAACGGTCATTTTCCATTTCTTCAAAGAATAGCCGTTCCCCTAAATGCTGTGGATCATACCTTTCACCACGATCAAAGAAGATTTCACTGTCCGGTCCACCCGGGCCTTTTCCGATTTCCCAGAAATTATCATATGTCTTTAGTATATGCGAAGGATCGACACCACATTTTTCCGTCCAGATCTTATAAGCCTGGTCATCATCCGTATATACCGAAACATATAGCTTTTCCTTGTCGATGCCCATCCAGTCTTCACTGGTTAAAAACTCCCAAGCAAACGGAATGGCTTCGTCCTTGAAATAATCTCCAATGGAGAAATTTCCCAACATTTCAAAGAAAGTATGGTGACGAGCTGTCTTTCCTACATTTTCTATATCATTGGTACGGATGCTTTTCTGGGCATTGGCAATCCGGTTAGAGCGTGGTTTTTCCGAACCATCAAAATACTTCTTTAAAGCAGCAACACCGGCATTGATCCATAATAAGGTCGGATCGTTGTTAGGAATCAGGCTGGCGCCCGGTTCGATCATATGGCCTTTGCTTGCAAAATAGTCCAAAAACATTTGTCGTACTTGATTACCCGTTAATTGTTTCATATTCATCCTCCATTAAAAAAACGCTCCTATCTCTAGGAACGTAAAAAGTTACGCGGTACCATCCTAGTTCGTTTTTTCAAACGCCCTCAGTTTTCGTTATCGCCGACTACGGTTTATGCTCCAAAATAGCTTCGATCCACAACTTTGTAAAGCTTTCACCTTCCGCTTTATCTCTAGGCATCCCATTGTAGATTTACTTGTTTTCTTCCTCGCTAAACTATCGCTATATTAGCATGATGTTTATTAAATTTCAATTCTTTTTTGCAGTCGCTCTTTGACCGACAATCTGTAAAATTTCCGGCATGACCTTGTTAATGTCCTGGATTCGCTGTCTACCCAGTTCGGGAGAAAACCGTGAATTTCCCCAATAAACAAAGAAGCCGACCATAGAATCCGCAACCATGTTTATCATAAAGTTTTCACTTTGCGGTTCCAATGTATTCATATCTTTATTTAAATTCAGATAATTGTGGATACCATCAATAAAAACATTCCGTATATATGCACATAATCGCTGTGTATTGATAGATTCAAAAATATGGTTCAATCCCTTTCGATATTTCATACATAATGCAAATATTTCTTCGAATATCTCTTCTCTGTTTTCATGATTCATTTCTGAGATCCGGGTATTATCCACTTCTCTTTGAAAGAGTTGTTCCAATAAATCATAGATATCATCAAAATGATAATAAAAGGTATTCCGATTAATACCGGTATTCTCAACAATATCTTTTACTGTTATTTTCACAAATGGTTTTTCTTCCAATAAAGTCTGTAAGGAATCCATAATCGCATTTTTGGTGATTACTGACATAAACATTCTCCTTTTATGAATGATTTTAACGAAACCAAAACTGTTTTTCAATAAAAAAGCACCGACAATTAAGTCAGTGCATTCTAAGAATTGTTTATCCTTCGTATTTTTCTACGATAGTGGCACAACCCATACCACCACCGATACATAATGTAGCTAAACCACGTTTTGCATCGGATTTTGCCATTTCATGAAGCAATGTTACAAGAATACGGCATCCACTGGCTCCAACCGGGTGACCTAAAGCAATGGCACCACCATTTGGGTTCAATTTATCCAGATCGAATCCTAAATCTTTTCCAACAGCTACTGACTGAGCAGCGAAAGCTTCGTTTGCTTCATATACATCAAAGTCATCAATGGTTAAACCAGTTCTTGCCAATACTTTTTTAGTAGCAGCAACCGGTCCAACACCCATGATTGATGGATCGACACCGCCTAAAGCGCCAGCAACCCATGTAGCCATCGGTTTAACCCCTAATTCTTTTGCCTTTTCTTCGCTCATAACTACTACAGCAGCGGCACCATCATTGATTCCGGATGCGTTTCCAGCAGTAGTTACACCGCCAGCGTTGATTGGACGTAAGCGAGCTAGACCTTCAACCGTTGTTCCTGGGCGAGGGCCTTCGTCTGTATCTACGACAGTAACAGCTCCTTTGCGGCCTTTTACTTCAACTGGAACAATTTCATCTTTAAATGCACCAGATTCCATAGCTGCAGAAGCTTTCTGCTGTGATTTAGCAGCAAACTCATCCAATTCTTCACGAGTCAATCCCCACTGAGCAGCTACATTATCCGCTGTCTGGATCATATGATAGTCATTAAAAGCATCCCATAATGCATCTTTGATCATTGTATCAACGAATACGCCATTGTTCATTCTGTATCCAAAACGAGCATTCATCGCTGCGAAAGGAGCTCTAGACATGCTTTCCATACCACCAGCTACCACGATATCAGCATTTCCAGCTAAAATCATATCAGCAGCCATATTTACACAGTTCAAACCAGATCCGCAAACAACGTTGATCGTAACTGCAGGAACTTCAACAGGAAGTCCAGCTTTGATAGAAGCCTGACGAGCTACGTTCTGACCTAAACCGGCCTGGATAACACAACCCATTAATACTTCATCAACCTTTTCTCCAGCTACACCGGCACGGTTCAATGCTTCTTTAATAACAATAGATCCAAGATCTACTGCCGGAATAGAACTTAAAGCACCGCCCATTTTACCGATTGCAGTACGACATGCACCAGCTAAAACAACTTTTTTTGTCATAATATCCTCCGTTTTGTTAAATTCTTCACAAATGTATTATTGCATAATTTCCCTTTGATTTCAATAAACACTTCATTATTTTCATCGAATAAAATGGGTCGCGGTAAATTCTTCTTTTTCCGGTAGTCCATATTGTTTCTTCCCATCATGGATGCATTTGATCAAAAAACTCATATTCCTTGCCAGTGTCCGCATGGTCTGTAATCCTTCTGCATCTTTTTTTGCTTCCCCCGGCATTCTTCCATGTACGCCATTCCAGTATTGACTGCTTGCTATTGGCATGCTGTTAATAGTAAAATACTTGTTCAATTCATCAAATGTAGCAGAGATTCCTCCCCTTCGAGCCACTGCAATACTGGCACCGACCTTCATTGTACAGTCAAAAGATCCGCTATAAAAAAGACGATCAAGAAAAGAAATCAATGTTCCATTCGCCGAAGCATAGTAGACTGGTGTAGCAATGATCATTCCATCGGCTTTTTCAAGTTTTTTCGCCGCTTCATTTACTATATCATCAAAGATGCAACGACCAAGCTCAGCACATCGATTACAGGCAATGCAGCCACGAACAGGTATGTTGCCTATCTGCATTACTTCTGTCTCTATTCCTTCTTTTTTAAAAATCGGCAGCATTTCCGCGATTGCGGTTGCCGTGTTTCCATTCGGTTTCGGACTGCCGTTAATGATTAAAATATTCATAAACATCACCTCTTTTTAAATTATAACATGAAAGGTATAATTAGAATTGAGGTGATATATATGCAATTTTATAATTCCACAAAAACATATATTGAAAAAGACTGTGTCCTCAACCATAAGGACGAGCTTAGACAATTTGGCTCTAGAGCTATGATCGTCACCGGTCATTCTTCGGCCAAAAACGGCGCGCTGGACGATGTAACAAACGCATTGGATGCCATTGGGATTCCCCATGTCATCTTTAATGATGTCGAAGAAAATCCTAGTGTGGAAACAGTTGAAAAAGCAGCGAGGATCGGCAAGCAGTTCCAAGCCGATTTCGTAATCGGGATCGGTGGTGGATCTCCGCTGGATGCTGCCAAATCCGTGTCTGTATTATTAGCCAATCCAGAACAGACAGGCCAATGTTTTTTACAAAAACAAGATCATATTTCTTTTTTACCGGTCGTTGAGGTTCCGACAACCTGCGGTACTGGATCGGAAGTTACGCCAAATGCTGTCTTGACATATCATCAGAAAAAGACGAAAGGAAGCATGCCTTACCGTGATTATCCAAAGATGGCATTGGTCGACGGAAAATATCTGTTAGGTGCTCCATATTCATTGATCATCAATACGTCGGTAGATGCACTAGCACATTGTGTCGAAAGCTTCCTACATACAAAGGCTAACACATTGACACGTATGTTTTCCGGTTATGGCTTGCAGCTTTGGGGTCATCTAAAACAGCCATTATTAGATAAACAGCCGCTTGATGAACAACTAGCTCAGGATCTGATGATGCAATCTACAGTTGCCGGTATGGCCATCAGTCAGGCCGGAACCAGCCTGCCTCACGTGATGAGCTACCAAATTACATATTTTAAAAACGTTCCTCACGGAAAAGCATGCGGCATTTATTTAGGAAGTTATGTTCGTCAGTATGAAAAGAATGACCCGGCAACAGTCAAAAAAATGCTGGATCTGTTAGGTTTTGAAAATGTGGATTCCTTCTGTCAATGTTTAAATGATTTGATCGGAACTATTACGTTAACTCAGGAAGAAGTGGATAACTTCTCCAAGGAGATCTTTGCTAATACCGGCAAACTAGCTACTTACCCATTTCCGATCACTAAGGAAGAAATCGACACTATTTTCCGTGAATCCCTGCATATAGAATAAAAAAAGGTCGTGTGACCTTTTTTTATTCTTTGATACGGAAAACATAGTTAACTTTGCATATAGCGCCATCCGGTGCACCGGCAAAGTTTTTATTCTGATTGCTCAAACTTTTAATTTCATTCATCGTGTCCGTCAGCGTTGATAGTTCTCCTTCGGCAAGATCTGCCATTTCCTGCAAAGGCTTCATCGCTTGTTCACTAAACTGCTGTTGTCCGGTGTACAGCTGTAAAGCCCCATTATTCAACTGTGTGAACGCATCGCCCAACTGCTGCAGGCCCTGGCTCATGGAATGCAATGTATTCTGCTGAGCGGCTAGTAAATCTGTCCCTTCTTTTAACTGCTGTGATCCGCTTTGCAGACCCTCGTTATTGGAAACCAGTTGCTGGCTTGCCGCATTTACCGTATCGATGCCGTTCAA